>DOPG01000438.1:53673-68170 GCA_003513555.1 Rhodopirellula sp.
TTGAGCAGGCAGGCAGTTGAGCATTGGTTTGCTTTTTCTCCACAGGTTCCGACGCTGTTTGAGGTGATCGATGCGACATGGACTTGGACTAGTCATTGCACTGTCTTTGGCGTGTATGGTTGTATTTTTACCCAGCCGGGTGAATGCTGAAGAACCCGTCTGTTGGCGTGCCGCCGTTGGTGTGGTTGAGATCACACCGCAGGAACCGTTGTGGATGGGTGGATATGCCGCTCGTGATAAACCTGCCGATGGAAAAATACACGATCTGTTTGCCAAAGTTCTGGTGATGGAAGATCTGGATGGCCATCGACTGGTGATTGTCACAACTGATCTGCTTGGGATTACCAAAGAACTGCGAGCCGCGGTAGAAACGCAGGTGCGGCAATACGGCGTGGAGCAAGAAAGCTTGTTGTTAAATGCATCACATACTCATTGTGGTCCAGAATTACGCAGTGAGCGGTTGCTTCGCCTTGAAATCGATACAAGTTATGCCGCAAGCTCGCGCAAGTATGTGCGCTGGGTTTCAAAGCGAATTGCCACATTGGTCGGAAAAGTTGTTGGTCGGGTAGAACCGGCTCGCTTGTTTTACAGCCACGCACGGGCAGGGTTTGCCATGAATCGCCGGTTGCCCACGGAGAACGGCTTTATCAATAGCCCCAACCCTGATGGCCCGACCGACCACCAGGTTCCTGTACTCCGCATGGAAACTGCATCAGGCGATTCAAAGGCAATCTTATTTGGCTATGCATGTCACGCGACCACACTCAGCTTTCAGCAACTTTGTGGTGACTACCCGGGCTTTGCCCAGCAGTTCGTGCAAGAGGATCACCCGGGTTGTATCGCCATGTTCATGAATGGCTGTTCCGGCGATCAGAACCCGTACCCCCGTCGTACGCTTGATCTGGCGAAACAACACGGTCGTGCACTGGCGAATGGTGTGGAGACAGCATTGCTGACAAAAACGCAAAAGGAGCTGCGGGGGCCGCTGCAGGTGGCATTTAAGAGCGTGGCACTCCGCTTTGCAGAACCACCAACACGGAAAGATCTCGAAAAACGGGCACAGTCGGGTAACAAGTACATCCGTATTCATGCACGGGGCTTATTGGATGAACTTGATACACATGGCCGCATCAAAACAGAGTTTGACCGTTTTCCATTGCAGGTGGCAAGATTCGGAGATGATCTGATACTGGTTGGGATCTGCGGTGAGGCAGTGGTTGATTATTCACTGAGGTGCAGGCATGAATTGTCCAAAGGAGGGCAAATTGCCGTATGGACAGCCGGTTACTGCAATGACGTGTTTGGCTATCTTCCAAGTGAAAGGATTTTACAAGAAGGAGGCTACGAAGCTGGCGAGGCAATGCGCTACACTACTTTTCCAGGGCCATTTGACACTTCAGTTGAGTCGCGAATCATGGATGGTATACATCAGTTGGTAAATGGTCTTTCCCGGCAATGAACGATCCACGCGTGATTGTGATTGTGAATCGGGAATTGGGTGTCGTGCCACAACAGGTTGTGTTCTAGAAGATTCAGAAGAGAGGAAGTCATGTCACAGGAAAAATCAAAGTCTGCGGGGGCATCGTCGGCAGACGCACAACCTCCCAACCCACCCATGGCTCAAGTGGATGTTCCCGCTTTTCCCTGCATTGTTCATCTGGCAGTCAAAGATGGAGTCTATCGCGGGCGGGTCGCCAATCTTGCCGGGATCGAGGCTGTGGCCAGCAGTGAACGCGAAATGTTGGGTAAAATAGTGCCGATTTTTAAACGCACCTTGGCGGAGATGCACCAACGTGGTGATGCCATTCCATGGATCGCACCCGTACCGGATCCGAAACTTGATGAGATCAAACGCTTCATCCCTGTGCATCTGTGATGAACGACTCAAGACTTATGCTTGCTTAAGATAGTTGAGTCATGCGGTAACCAGCGATGAATCACGCTCGGTTAACGAAACCTCTTTAGCTCTAACATCTTGTGGAATGCCGCGGCAGGTGTTTCTGTGAAGAGATCACCGATGGGTTTTATTCGGTAAACAGTAAAAACCAGGGAACTTATTGGGAAAGGATTGCGGACTCGTCTGCGCACTACCGCGTACCTGAATGCCAGCCAACATCAGTCAACGAATTCTTTTACTGGCTGTAACACGATTCATGTTCAGGTTCCAAATGCAAATTCAATTTTCTACCGTCAGTGCTGTCGATGGAAACGACAGAGATTCTCAATTGATAGCCTCAGCATTGGCTGGTGATCAGGCTTCTTACACCAAGTTGGTAGACCGATATCAAGGCCGATTGACATCTGCAATTCGAACCAAGGTGGCTTGCGCAGGCATTGCTGATGACATCGTGCAGGACGCATTCGTGCGTGCCTTCAATAGTCTTCATTCATTTAGAAGCGACAGCGGATTTTATACGTGGCTGTATCGAATCGCACTCAATTGCCGTCGTTACTATATAAAGAATCGACATCGAGTTAATTCTCTGGATGAGACACACGAAACGTGCCAGGACACGGGAAGGTCATCGTGCAATAACACGATTGAGGGACCTATGGTGTGCCTTGAGAGGAAAGAGGATTGTTATGCTGTGAATCTCGCCATGCAAAGATTGGATACTCAGCACCGTGAAATTCTACGATTAAGAGAATTCGAGGGCTTTGACTATCGGAGAATTGCTGAAGCTCTGCATTTGACAATGGGTACCGTTCGCAGTCGGATCAGTCGAGCACGCGCGCAATTGCGAAAAGAACTCGCGAGCTACTGGAGTGCCGCGCCAGTGAGTTTGAATTGTCATTTGTCGTCGAGCTCCTAGGGGCAACGGCTTTTGCAGATGAATGTCTCTGCATCATGTCGAAGGGTTCCAGTTGGTATTCGGTCTCGATGCATGTAAATCAAAGCTTTTTCAGTCTGCTGAGCTGGGGTTATTTAAAGATGTTGCTTGTACCGGCTGTGGCAGAATCGCCATGTTTGCAGTCTTGTATCGCACCGCTCTTGGTAGACCCGCTTTGGTAATTCGGAAGTCAGGTCATTGGCACCATAGGCGCTTTTATTGTGTTCGCCGAAGCCATTAGGTGGTCTGGTGATCGCGATCAAGATACTGGCAGCGGACGAGAAACTGCGAAATCGGGCTCGGCGGGGAGGTAGATCGATGGACGCGGCGGTGAAGTCACCGCTCGCACCGATTTACTGTTCCGGACCTTCAGCTACGTTTCCCTGAAAAATAAATCAGGATTGGTAATTGGTAGCAGTTCTGGCGGCGGCTTTGATTATATATTGGGCCTGCGGTGCAGACGGTATTACGTTCTTCTGCTGCGGTAAGCATTCCGTTGGTATCTGGAAGACACCATGAGTAACGTTGCGACGACTGATCTAAAAGCTTCGCCGGACGAGTTGCAAAAGCATGAACTGAGCCATCTTAGCGACGAGTGGTCGTACTTTCTGGTTACTGTTGTCGTGCTTGTGATCGCTGGCATGTGCTCGATTGCCTATCCACTATTCACTTCCATGGGCGTTATTACCCTGCTTAACTTTATTCTGATTATCTGCGGGGTAACGACGGTGATCAGCGCGTTTTGGGCGGGCAAGTGGAGTGCGTTTCTTGTCCACATTCTGGGCGGCCTGGTTTATGTCGTCGCTGGATTCATGATCACCGAGATGCCAATTGAATCTTTGGCGTTATTTACCTTCATGTTGGCTGGGCTATTTGTAGTCAGCGGCGGTTTCCGGATTGTCATGGCAATGACCGAAAAGTATCCCCAGCGGGGATGGGGTGTGGTCAATGGGACTGTGACACGCATGTTGGGATCGATTGTTTTCTCAGCGTTTTAACACCTTCCAGAGGCAGGCAACGGCGTTTTGATGGATCATTAGCTTATTTGTGGGTTTGGAATTACTCTTCAACGGTTGGACTTGGATCATGCTGTCCTTTGACATTAAGAGACTTTCCCGCAATCCGGAAAATGCTTCTTGATCAAAGTGCTGGAATATTGGATAAGACCAGTGTGGTCGTCGATTGATGATGAGGGCATTGTAGGAAAGCCTGGGCTCTGAGCCAGGCAGCAAGTCGAGTGGAGACGGGGAACTTGATGTTGAAGGTAAAGAGTTTAAATCTTTTCCGTTCACTTGGCGTGAGTGGCAGGTTGGGCTGGCTGGTGTTGGTTGGTGCCTCGGCCCTGCCAGGCCTCGGGGGCTCATGCCAAGCGTTTGAGCAGCAGGGATCGCCAATTCAAGTGGTTACTCCTGATAATCAAAACTCGCGTGCTCCCGGGAATCCGGTTGGTACTCAGAGCCAAGGAACGGAACCTTCTGATCAAGCGGAAGCTAAACCATCGAATCCGACTCAGCAAGAACCGCCTGTCGTTTCAACTTCTTCGAATGAAGACGGTTCCGCCGATTCGAAGCAGCTGAGTGAAGTAACTCGCGATGCGGTTGAGAAGGACTGGGCATCGCTTGAATCAAGTTCTGGCATTGATGACGCGGTCAAGGAAACCCTGCGTCCTATCTATCGGGAGGCAATAGATAATCTGAAACAGGCTGAGGTCGCGAGGAGGCGGGAAGCAGAGTATCGCAATGCGATCATCACGGCGCCTCCGGAGACAATCGATGTCACACGACAGTACGAACTGTTGCCCACGCTTCAGTCATTGGTCGTCGCCGACGCTCAAATCGATACTAAGGATCTTCAAAAGACAATTTCAGAACGACAGGATGAATTATCCAAGCATCGAGACGAGTTGTCGAAAGTTGCTGCTGAGCTGGTACGTGTGCAGGCGCGAAGAGATGAGATTACGGTGCGTGTTGCAAATCTCAAGACAGAATTGGGCACATCTCGGGCCGAGCTTGCGGGTCCGGCACTGGCTGCGGATGCCGCTTCTCCAAAGCGGATTGCTGATCGTACGCGTTTGGAATCTGTGCAGGTGTTGCTCGTTGCTGAAAACCAGATGCTTGAAGCAGAAAAGGCAAGTCAAGATGAACGGGAGCAGTTGGCAATCGCAAAACAGCGTTTGTTGAAACGCAAAATTGCTGATGAAGAAGTGCTGGTTGCCAGATTGCAAACGCGGTGGTCAGAGAACAAGAGCAAGGAGTCGATCGAACTTACAGCCAGTATTAGTGCCGTTCTGAAAACAGCCCGAGCCGAGCCCGACAATGGCAGGTTGGATGGTCTTATCGACGAAGTGGGGGCACTATTGAAAGAGTATGCCGATGCTGTTGCACTTTCAAAACGTGTTTCTGCCGCGGAAACGGCCGCAACGCAGCGACTCGATTACTTGGAACAGGAGTATACGCACCTGCAAACGCAGGTTGAGATGCGAGACGGTGGAAGAGCAATGGCGCAGGTGCTTTTCGATCTCCAAGCTCAACTATTGAATCCATCCGAAGACAATGCGATCGACATTGGTAACTTGCCAAAATTAGATGATATTCGGATCAGTAATCTGGTTGTTGAACGAGAGATACGTGCGCATACACAACGCGAAGAGCAGCTTCCGACAAATATACTCCCAGCTGCCAAGCCGATTCTTGAAGCTCGTCTCGAATTGCTTCAAAAGTTGAATCAGGAATATACGGACCTGTTGCCCAGTCTGTCTGCTTTAGGGGTTTCAAACGAGCTTTTCTTGCAACGTGTTGATGAGGTCAGAGCTTATATCACGGAACAGTTGTTCTGGATTCGCAGCGCGTTGCCTGTGGATTTGACAACCATTCGCAAGATTCCCGGTGGGATGTCATGGCTTTTCAATGCGGAGCATTGGAGGGAATTTGCGAATAATCTATTCACCCTTTTTGTGCTGCGTCCAGTGCAATGTCTGTTACTGTTATTCACTGTGATTGCCTTATGTGTCACTCGCCCTTGGATCGTTGCAGCTTTGACGCGAGTGGGGGTAGCCACCAAACGCGTATCCACAGACCGCTATATCCTGACGTGGCAGGCATTTGGATTGACGCTGCTGTTGGCTTTACCAATTCCATTGGTTCTGTTGTTCCTCGCTTGGGGAATACAACAGGCAGCGGAGCCCAGTGCATGGCTGCGTGGGATGGGCTCAGGGTTATCCAACGCGGTCTGGGTTGCATTGGTACTTGAATTTGCTGGTGCTGCGAGTCGTCCCGGCGGTCTTGGAATCGTGCACTTTGATGCGAGGCCATCAACCTTGAGGCTGCTAAGGAAGGTGGTGTTTCGCATCGGCATTATCTACGTGCCAGCTCAAATTTTGGCAGCCAGTACGCTCTATGGTGATGCCTCTGAATACTCTGGTACTGTTGGACGCTTCTTTTTTATTACAGCGCATGTGTGGGTCGTTTTGCTGGTGGTCCGGATGTTCAAGTCATCGCAGGGTCTGTTGGTCGCATCAGCTGAGAGAAATAAAAACGGAGGACGCATCAAACTCGACTATTTTTTGTTCGCCTTGACCTTGGCAGTTCCAACAGCGCTCATTGTATTGGCATGGCAGGGATATCTGATTACCGCAATTGAACTGAGCTTGAATTTCGTAGCTACCTTGACGGTGATGAGTTTGGGTGAATTGGCCTATTGGATGACCTTGCGGTGGTTCGCACTAAAAAAACGTCAGTTGGCATTGGCTGAGAGATTGGAAAACTGGCGCAACCGCAAGACCGCCGAAGAGACGCCGGAATCTGAGGGCGACTTGTTGGTACAGGAAGCTGAATGTGAGCAGGAACTGGATCTGGAGGTGATCGGAGAGCAGACCCGCCGCATGATGCAGTTCCTTTATACCATTGCGACCTTGGTAGCCATTTTAGGATTGTGGTCAGGGACTATTCCGCTTATCGCAGTCCTTGAGGCTGTGCAGCTTGTGGGGAGTTTGACTCTCTTGGGTTTAGCCCAAACCCTTGTGATTTTGGCAGTCATGACTATCGCTGTGAAAAACCTCCCGGGAGTTCTGGAGTTGGCTGTATTGCGGACTACCAGCGTCGAGTCAGGAACACGGTATGCCATCGTGACGTTGTGTCGTTACACTCTGCTGGCCATTGGCTTGTCGGCTGTAGCCAGCGTTCTTGAAATCGATTGGAGCAAGTATGCATGGATTGCGGCTGCCTTGAGTGTCGGGCTGGGATTCGGAATGCAGGAAGTCGTGACGAATTTTGTCTGCGGCATTATTCTGCTTTTTGAAAGACCGGTTCGCGTAGGTGATGTGGTTACCGTGGATGGCACCACTGGAACCGTCACGCGAATACGTATGAGGGCGACGACAATAACCAATTGGGATCGTCAGGAACTGGTCGTGCCAAATAAAACTCTCATCACAGATACATTTCTGAATTGGACTCTCTCTGGCACAGTTAGTCGTATTGTTGTCAATGTTGGTGCGGCCTATGGGTCCGACACTGATCTGGCCAGAGGCATTCTCGTATCGGTGGCGCAAGATCATCCGATCGTCATGGATGAGCCCAAGCCAATGGCAACCTTCGAGGAATTTGCTGATAGCTACCTGAACCTTGTTCTGAGGGCTTATGTGCCTGACCTCGATAGCCGTTTGAAAACGATTACTGAACTCCATACCGAGATTGACAGGCGCTTTGCAGAAGCTGGAATCGAAATAGCATTCCCCCAACAGGATGTCCATTTGAAAAGTAGTGTCAGTTGTCCTCAGTGTGGGGCAGACACGTCTGTTTCTTTAGTGGACGAGGCAAGATAACCAAAAAGTGCCGACCTTGACTGAGTGATAAGCTGTGCACGCCCTCTGCGATTGGCGAGAATTGGTAAAGTCATCAGCAAAACCGAGTAGCAGGAATGCAGCTATCTTTTGTTAGATTGAGGAACAGGTTTAGTGCTCAGCTATCTCTATCATCCGACCACGGTGACGTGGAGTATTCACCTGGTGTTTGCGTTCATACTGAGTGTTCGTGTGATCATGAAACGCCCCAGTACGGGAATTGCTTTGGCGTGGTTGTTGGTAATCAATGCGATTCCAATTTTTGGTGAGGTGATTTATCTGTTGATCGGTGAGAGGCGAATCAGTTGGTCACGGCGAGAGGCGATCAAGCAACTGCGATCTGATTATTCCGAGGTGATTGAGCAGGCCGTGCATGCAGGCTTACTCACGGTTGATTGGGAACAACATGGCGAGTTGGCCAAGAGCATGGATCGACTCGGCTGGCAAATGGTCGGTAGCCCGACTGTATGTGGCAGCAATTACGAACTCTTAGGAGAGACTCAGGAAATTCTTCGAAGAATCATAGGAGATATTGATAACGCTAATCGAAGTGTGTTGATGGAGTTTTACATTTGGGGTAGCGGTGGATTAGCTGACGAAGTTCTGGCTGCCGTGATCCGGGCCCAGAAACGTGGAGTTTACTGTTGTCTTTTAATCGACGCAGTGGGAGCACGCCCATGGTGGAAGGGTAGCCAGCCAGCAGAATTAAGGGCGGCAGGTGTGGAATTGCGACCTGCTTTGCCTGTTGGATTATTTCGGACGCTGGTGGGGCGTACCGATCTGCGACTGCATCGGAAAATTGTTGTGATTGACAGCGAAGTGTCATGGACCGGTAGCATGAATCTGGTCGATCCCAAATTTTTCAAACAAGATAGTGGAGTGGGCCAGTGGGTTGATGCCATGGTTCGGCTCCAAGGATCTGTGGTGTCTCCGTTGGCTGCTACCATGATCGGTGATTGGACGCTTGAGGGCGACGATTCTCTTTCCGAGTTGGTCAGTCGACACCAATTGCATTTGGTTGATTCTCAGGGTTCAGCTGACATTCAAGTGATCCCTTCAGGACCCGGTGAAACGAATGATGGGTTGCTGCAAATGATCCTCACCATGATCAACGGGGCTCGCGAAGAATTGCTGCTGACAACACCCTATCTGGTGCCTGACGAATCTCTGTTGCGAGCTTTGCGCGGTGCTTCCGCCAGAGGTGTGAAGGTGAGAGTGATCGTTCCCCAGAAAGTGGATTCGGTCATGACTCGGTACGCCAGTCGGTCTTATTACGATGATTTGCTCAATAGTGGGATCGAGTTGTATCTGTATCAGGGGGGGTTGCTGCACACCAAATCGATGACGGTGGATGGGCATGTCTCGATGTTCGGGACTGTTAACTTTGATATGCGAAGTCTGTGGCTGAATTATGAAGTTGCATTATTCGTCTATGACGTCGGTTTTGGTGGGAAATTGCGGCAGTTGCAGCAAAGCTATCTTGAGGATTCAGACATGGTTGATCGCAAATTGTGGGCAAAAAGATCGTTTGCAAAGCGACTCCTGGAAAATACTTTGCGACTTATGAGTCCGCTTCTATAACGCCATGTCGCCAGCGTGATCCATCCGGCAATCTTGGTGTTTGCTGAGTTTTTTTTTTGCTGCGACTGTGTGGCATCCTGTTCTTGACCATGCATCTTGGTACAGTCTAATTTTCGCCATGCCTCGTCAGTGGAAAGACTGCATGCGGCGTCATCTCACATACAGATCGAATAGAGGGATTTAAGAACATGGTGCTGCACGAGAAAGACTCCATTCGCGAACAGCTTGATGACGACGTTTATGCCGCAGTTGATCATGCTGTTGTTATTCCGAAGTACCGTTTTCCTTCCGATGAACAAAATCCAAGGAACGTATACTCGATCGTCCATGACGAATTGATGCTGGATGGCAATTCCAGACAGAATTTGGCCACCTTTTGTCAGACGTGGATGGAGCCTGAGGTGCACAAACTCATGGATGAGTGCCTCGACAAGAATATGATCGACAAGGATGAGTATCCACAAACTGCTGAGATTGAGGCGCGATGCGTTCATATGCTCGGGGATTTATGGAACTCTCCTGCCAAAGAAAACGCAGTGGGCTGTTCGACGACCGGGTCCAGCGAAGCAGTGATGCTGGGTGGCATGGCGATGAAACGTCGCTGGGAAGCTTCCAGAAAAGCTGCAGGTAAACCAATCGACAAGCCCAACCTGATCACTGGGCCTGTGCAGGTTTGTTGGCACAAATTTGCTCGCTATTGGGACATCGAACTGCGAGAAATTCCAATGGAGAATGATCGACTTCTGATGACCCCCGAAGAAGTGCTCAAACGCTGTGATGAAAATACGATTGGTGTAGTGCCAACGTTGGGAGTCACCTTCACGTGTCAGTATGAGCCAGTGAAAGATGTGGCAGAGGCGCTGGATAAACTGGAAGCTGAGACGGGCTTGGATATTCCCATCCATGTTGATGGGGCCAGTGGCGGGTTCCTGGCACCATTCTGCTCACCAGATCTGGAGTGGGATTTCCGACTGCCACGTGTCCGATCGATCAATGCTTCCGGCCACAAGTTCGGACTCTCGCCTCTAGGGGTCGGGTGGATCATGTGGCGTGATACTCAGGATCTTCCCGAAGAATTGGTGTTCTGGGTGAATTATCTCGGCGGCAATATGCGTGACATTGCATTGAATTTCTCACGACCAGGTGGCCAGGTTGTTTGCCAGTATTACAACTTCCTGAGGCTGGGCCGCGAAGGCTATCGCAAGATCCACGGAGCGTGCTATGCAACGGCGCAATTTCTAGCAGAGCAACTCAGTAAAGTTGATTTATTCGAAGTGATCTATGACGGCCAAACCAACGAGGGAATTCCAGCGCTTTGTTGGAAGTTGAAAGAGGGTGTTGATCCAGGGTTCACTCTTTATGATCTGGCCGATCGTCTCAGGGCTCGCGGCTGGCAAGTGCCTGCCTATTCACTTCCCGCGGATCGCCAAGACCTCGTGATTCAACGAATTCTGGTCAGGCATGGTGTTAGCCGTGATTTGGGCGTGTTGCTCCTCAAGGATTTGATGGAAGCACTTGATCACCTCCGAAAGCATCCTGTCACGACGCCCTTGTCTTCCGCAGAGGCATCAGGTTTTCGTCACTAGTCGCGATTTCGACAGGTGCTGTAGTGGATCATGCTGCGTTCCCGTTTCACTCGATTTCCATAATTTTGCATTTTGAAGCCGAAGAATGCTAGGGCGATCTATGTCTGGAAAGTCAGGGACCGGCATCCTTGGTAACTCGCAGAGTCCTTCTTTTC
The DNA here is from genome assembly GCA_003513555.1 of Rhodopirellula sp. GTDB lineage: Bacteria > Planctomycetota > Planctomycetia > Pirellulales > Pirellulaceae > Rubripirellula. Next base: position 64,667 of record DOPG01000438.1, read on the forward strand.
GAAGGTGTCCGCTCTGCCCGGTACAGTTGAATTCTTTATCGGTTTGATGCTGTTGCTAACACAGGCAGTCACGGAAGGTGAAAAGTACCCGCCGCCACAGAAACGACCAGCCATGGTGGACTAGCCCTTGAACGCTTGGTCGCAGATGTTTCAATGGAAAGCGACTAAGATGTTTAGAGATTGTGTTTTTTGGCTGAAATAGAGTCTCGATGGAAAAATTGAGTGAGCAATCAAAACCAGAAAAATGTGAAATTACCAGAGGCTTGGGCGGTTCCTGAGGAATTTCGTAATCGGCTTGGCACGCATGTGGGTCGGCAGCGGATGATGTGTGAAGACGGTCAAGTATTGCTTGTGCTGCATGCGCCACCCATGCCAGATGAGGATGAGAGGTACGGTCGCTTTTTCTGGCGAAAGGCAGATGGGACATGGGTCAGTGATCAGCTAGGTGAGGGGCTAGGCTCGATCACGAAGCACATCGACCAGTATGATCAGCGACTTGGTGAGCTGGAAAGACTAGAGGATGAGGCGAAGTCCGCTGAAGACCAGTTTTTGATTCTCGAGGCGTTGTCACCACTTCATCGTGCGATTCGCAATATGCATTCGGTCCTTCAGGAGTTGCGAAAACGACATCCCGAAGCCCTTGAGGTGATCAATATGCGGGATCAGGCTTATGACCTTGAGCGGATGGCTGAGCTGTTAGCTACCGGGACAAAGAATTCGCTTGATTATAAGATCGCTCGCAGTGCAGAAGAGCAGGCAGTCGCCAGCGATCGTATGGCTGTTTCTTCACATCGACTCAATATGCTTGTGGCCTTCTTTTTCCCTTTGGCCACTATTACGACAGTCTTCGGAATGGAGATACGTAGTGGGCTCGAAAAGCTACCTGAACCGACAACCTTCATGGCTGTGATCGGAATTGGCTTGCTGATGGGGGTCTTTCTGATGTTCTTTGTTCGCTTCAGAAACGATAAGTGATTCATGGCTTGGCTCGCCAAGTATTCAGTTCTCTCGGTCTTACAGTGAAAATTTTTGCACAGGTGGTGCTCATTTTGGAACCTCATGGAATCGACGTTGTGCTCGTTGCCATGGTTGTTCGTCACTTACCGGCACCATTCATCCGGGGGCCTTTCGATAGAGTTGTACGCTAATCAAATCACGGTTCATGTTTTGTAACGCGACCAGCTCAAGAGGACATTGATTCAAAACTTGCTTCCAGTCCACGAGTACTCGATTTGGAAGATTTGTGTACCAACGAAAAAAATGGTGCATGGTGGACAGGTACATTTTTCCTCGAAGGCGTCGCCAGCCTGAGTCGGGTTCCTGAAAGTCGACCAAGTAGAAATGTCCACCTGGCCGCAATGTATTTAACCAGAGAGGTACGTGTGTTTCGAGTTCTTGGAAAGTAAAGCAATCGAGAAAAAATGCTGATACCAGGAGATCAAACTGCCGATCAAATCCTTCCAACTCGCGAGCGTCTTGTTGCCGCCAGGTAACATCGTCCCGTCGCGGGTGGTGTGACAGACATTTTTGCTGTATCTCCAGCATCCTGCGGCTTTGATCGACACTTGTGATCTGGCAGTTGGGTTGAGTTGTAAGAAGTTGCTCGAGCAGTCGTCCGTCACCATCACCCAGCACCAGCGCAGAACGACATGCCGGAATTGAGCTTAGCAAAGCCGTACGCGCTTTCGCCAAACTGGATCCGAACATCAGTTTTTCGAATAATTGATAACGCCCCGCTAGTTGGTCATAGCCATGGTGGGTGTCTTTAGGCATGGTAGTTGTTAGCCGAGGTAAACACGCCAAATGATCAGAGTGGCGGGAGGTAGGATGAGGGACAGGTCTGCCAACAATTCGCGAACTTGGGGAGATCTGGTCAGTCGTGTGTTCTGTTTTCGCCTTGAAGTCTGTTCGTGCTTGTGGTTAGCGAAAATGGCGATCGTCATGCATGCAGTGCTACTCAGTAAGCAATGGGAAATGAAGGTTGGGAGCAAATCAATCGAAAGCAATGCGAGGATCAGGGCCAGTTGAAGAGACAGTGCAATCGCAAGCGGTGCTGGCGTTGCATTTCTTTGTGTGGTCCATGCGGAAAAGAGTTGAGCTTGATCAATTTGTCGTTCCCAATAGGCAACGGTGGCGCAGTTGATGGAAAAAAGTGTGCCAGTGATGAGTGTCGCAACTAATAAATTAAGAGTGATTTGTTGGGATACGACTGGCCAGCAAACAAGACTGACACCAAATCCAAAAATCAAACCAGCCTGAAGTTCTTTTGGAATTTGTCGTACTGCACGATTGTTTTTCTGAGCGTTCAGTAGATAGAGAAGCACAATCAGTAAGCAGCCCATGCCCCATGTAATCTGATCAGCATTTGTAAAGTTGGCGATCAGAATCACGTTAAATCCGAAGGCGATGATCCATAAGAAGCACATCAGTATCTGAAACTGATCATGGAATGAGTGTCTTGAACTGTGCGGCAAATCGGTTTGCAAACGCCGTGCATCAAGTATTCGGTCAGCGGTATAAGCAAGCCAAATCGAGATGCCAATGATCAGACTTTCAACCGGAGTGGGGAAACGATGAAGGAACTGCAGTGTGAAAACCAGTTGCCACGTCAGGCCAACAGCCACAGCATCAAGAGAGAGTAGATTGACGAGATGCCAGGTATGAATGCTGCGGGCTGTGGCGACATGAGGTAAAGCAGGCGAATTCCTGGAGGCAGCCAAAGTATTGGACTCAGGTCGTAAGTATCAGAAATTTTCGTAGCATGTTTTTTAACAGTAAGATCTTTGATAAGCCAGTACCAAATTTTCAGGTGTTCCAGCATCCGATGAGAAGATGCGCCGCAATGAATCAGCGATTCGCTTCGGATTCTCTTCCCCAAAGTCGTCTTCAATCTCACTCAACCAAGTTAGTGCTTCGTCACGACTTTGTTTGTCAGACAGGGGGCTTATGAATTGATAGACAGCTTTGGCAGCGACCTGTCGACGCGATTTAGGGAACTCGAAGGTCGCAAGTTTATGTGCCAAGGAGAATGGCATTTCATCAAAGGTGTAGGTCGTTCTCTTGCGATCGTATAAAATGGTTATGAAGTCGCGTACTTTTTCAACAACAAGAACTCGGCGGTTTTTTCTTACTTCAAAGTCGTTGCCTGAATCCAGAGAGTCGACACTTTTTGCGATCCCAGTACGGTAGTACGTTGCCAAGTCAGCAATTTCACGCAATGCTTCTGTTTCAGCTTGTTGTTGATCATTCATCTGCATGGTCAGGAGTTTATCTGCTTGCTTCTTCAGCTCCCTCCATCTTGCATTTCTTATGAGTTTACGGAGTGACAATAATTCTCTCGCTATTGTTGGATTGGGCTCACCAACATTACGGGGAGGCGATGATGCTCCTTTATTAGACGATGAATTTGAGTGTTCTTGAGCAGGCGACACTGCTCCCTTCTGATTTTTATTTAGGTTGCGAACCACACGAAATCCGATGTTGACCTCCCCCCATAGAATTGCA
>DOPG01000437.1:0-6457 GCA_003513555.1 Rhodopirellula sp.
AAAAACGGGGGCTCTACACCCAGCCCACACACCTGTGTGCTTTCTCTGAACCGGTTGCGAACAGTGCCTCGCGAACAGTGCAATAAATACATCTGCCTTGGAGTTTTTTCCCCAACACGCATACTTTGACATGCACAACACGCATCTGGCTTGAAATTTTCACAAGTAGAATGGGCGGATATACAACATCTTGTCTGCGAGGTTGATAAAGTCGTAGCAGGGCAGGCCTATGCAGAAATCTGCCCAACACTCTGAAACGAACATCTTTCCTTTATTCAAGGCAGTTCATGATGGCATTATTCACGATGGGCCTATTGGCCCAAAATGACCTAGACGTGCAATTCGATTTAGACAATCTGAACGCATTAGCTGCAGAACCAAATCCCGAAGTAGCGGCAGGTGCATTTGCTTTATTGGGTGTCGTGTGGCTGGTTTCCATTGTGATTAGCCTCATGTTCGTGGCAGGCTTGTGGAAAATCTTTTCCAAAGCTGGCAAACCCGGTTGGGCAGCGATCATTCCCATCTACAACCTCATTGTCTTATTTGAGATCACGGGCAAACCTATTTGGTGGATCGTTCTTTTTTTAATCCCAGTGGTGAATTTCATTGCGCCACTGATTGTGATGATTTTGGTTTACATCACACTCGCTGAACGCTTTGGAAGAGGTGGGGGAACGATCGTGGGCTTAATACTGTTGCCATTCATCTTTGTTCCGATGCTTGGCTTTGGGAGTGCCACTTACCAAGCGGGCCCCACCCCGGACACCTGAGGCCCTTCCTGCTAGTCGGCTTAGTTAAGCCCATACGATTCCATGCTGCCATTTCATGGCCAAGCGTGAAGTGGCGAATCGGTTGTGAGTTGCGGATATCGGTCTCGACCACCAGCCATCAGTTTGCCTTAGGTTGTGACCAGTTGGGTACGCAACGGGGTGAACGCCTTGCTGGAAGGTCTTGTTAACGAGTCCGGCTCACTCCACCGCCTTCACACGTTACCCACATCACACCACTGCCAGCACACCGCCCAGTGACTACTGCGAGATGACCAAGCGAACGCCCATGTCACGCTCGGATTCTTGGCTAAGGCAGCATGGCTGATTAGCCGGATTTACCATGAATTTTTTTCGACTAGGCTTCTCGGCCGAGGCGATCAGCAAAACCACCCTCGATCTTTGTGGCTTCCTTAGTAAGCTTATTTAGCATCTCGCTTTGGGCGGGATTCTCCACTGCATAAAGATCTAGCATGCGATCGAGCCAGTTACCTTCCTGAACTCCGATTTCACCAGGAGTTTCCATGTCAAGGAGCACAAGTTTTGTAAGACTTTCGACAAACAGGTTAGTCCAACCTTTTTGTTCGTAGCTGGCGCCCAAGGTGTGGTTGAGTTTGAAAAGCAACTCAGCCTCAGCCTCATCAATGATCCAGTCGCGATTGATGCAGGCTTGCAGTTTCTCAATGGCTTGCGATGGCAGCTCACCACTGTTTTGGGCTGATTCCAGAATTTCGTGTGCGGCTGCGTTGGTTTGGTCTGTCATTGGAATTGCCCTGTGTTTGTAGGTTTCTGCGGCGTGCCCACAGTTCAATCGTGGGAAGCATGGTTGCCATCCATTCGAGCTTTCGGGGATTTCCGCGTGGCTGGCGGTGTGGATTGTTCCAAAACATGGGCAAGGTAGCAAGTTGTGGCTGGGTCGCGAGGCTTCCATGGCGTGTGTCCTTCTGCGCACCAACTCCACGAACTCTCTGTCCCAGTGGTGTTTTCAGAACATTTTGTGGGTGGTGCAGAAGGATTCGCCAATGAAGAAAATATGCAGAGGAGAGGAAAAGAGAAAACGCACCAGATCACTGATTTGCTCGAAGGCATCGCTTCACCTGCCAATTCAGATTCATTTCTTGCACGCAACAATTTCGGCAGGCTAAGCCCAGCAATCTCGACCATCCCTGCTTTGCCCCATTCTTCCGGCCCACCCGACATAGCCCATCGCGTTCAGTACCCAGAAAAGGTTCAAAGGCATGAGCAGAATGCAGTCTTCCGCAAGATCGACGATCCTGCCTGACGTGCACCTCAGGTCAAACTGACACGCCAAATTTTAGGGCAAACGTAAAACTCTCGCCTACACTCAAGCGACAAACCTATTGGCGAGCGATTTGCACTTCGCCCCCGTGCTCACAAAGAGTGAAAAAACCTGCCCACCGAACGGACACTCACTTCATAGGTGGATAGCACATGATTCCCCAGTCCTCATCGGCTCCCCACTGAGCCCAAACTCTAAGAAAGGTTCTTAACACATGCTCCATCATCTGCGAGCAACGCCTGATGGCGATTCTGTTGTAAGAACTATTGTACGTGGATGCTCCATGCACTAATTGACAACGTAGCAAATAGATGCGTTCGAACAGACGCTGCAGTACCATTTTCCAGTTCTCTTCGACGTACCACCCTTGAGCGTCAAATCGTGTTCGCCTCACACGCTTCGCTCTCCGGTCGGTCGGAGCCTGCCAAAAAAAACGGCTCAAGTATTCGTCATCGAACAGGGCCAGTACGAGTTTCTTATGCTCCACGAGTTGACTTTGAATCAGGTTCGTCTGGTCGAGTGCCAACATTCGATCAAGAAAATGCTGCCAGCACTCCACATCAGACACGGGTTCGAGACGCTCACCATCCCACTGTCCATAGAGGGCATTAAATGCGGTCCAAAGACTGAGCAAGACATGGTCAAGCACTTCGTCATCCTGAATTTCCTCGACCCTCTGCAGCCAACTGCAGGCACGATGAAATCGGATATTGGTGGGATGCTGTGGATGCTCTGTATTCAAGCGCTCCTTCTGCGGCTTCCAGAGTCGCCTCAGTTCCCGAACAGTCAAACTTGGTTCAGCCATGAACGGACCTCCCGAAGACATTAACCTAGCGAATCCAACACAGAACACTCCTGCATCATCTCATGGATATCCCAGCGATTAGGCATCAAAACTTTCGCGGAGGCGTTTTGCGGAGAAAATCAATGCTTCGCTTCCCTTGGTAAGTCGATCAGCAAAACCTACGAAACCGTGGAACACTCCATCCCAACGTCGCAAAGCAACTTGATTGCCAGCAGCGCTCAGCCGCTCGGCATAAATCTCGCCCTCATCCCGCAAAGGGTCATACTGGGCCGTGATGACAGTTGCAGGTGGCAAGCCCGACAAATCTGTAACCCGCGCCGGCGATGCTAACGCTGACTCACTTGCGGATGCCTTACCCAAATAAAGCTCCCAGAACATTTTCATGCCCAAAGCCGTTAACAAGTAACCTTCCGCATTCTCGCGATAGGACTCTGTCGCCTGTTCAGCATCAATCACGGGATAGATCAGTAGCTGATGACACAACGGTTTTGCATTTTCGTCGCGGTTGCTATTGGCAACAGCAGCCGCAAGATTCCCACCTGCACTATCTCCTCCCACAGCGACTCGTTCACCATCCACCCCGATTTCCACCGCGAAATCCTGCACCCACCTGACAACAGCCTGACAGTCATGCAAGCCTTGCGGAAACGGATGTTCTGGTGCAAGTCGGTAATCAACGGCAATCACCGCGCATTGTGCTGTGTTGGCCAGCGTCCGACAGATCGCATCATGCGTTTCCAAGCTGCCCAGCACCCAGCCACCCCCGTGAAAGTAAACCAGCACAGGTGGCGTGCCCGTCAATTCTGGACGATAGAGACGGACAGGCACATCACCGTGAGGCCCCACCACCACTCGGTCCTCGACACTCGAAACAGGCTCACGCTCACGATCGGGAAACCGTGATTCCATTGCGTCCCTCAGGACGTGAATATCCACCTGATGCATCGGCGGCGAATCGTCTGGCGTCAGTATTGCCAGTAAGTGACGCGAATCTTCATCCAACGGCATGGCGAATTCTATGAGTGGTCAAGGGTTGGGGAGCACAAAACAGTAGCCCCGTTTTAGTCGGTTCCGTCGAATTTTTCCTGCGGCCAAGCCTTCATATCCGAAAATCAAACGATTGACTCAATTGGCCGTCCGGATTCTATCAACTGCATCAGCGGTCTCGGCACGCGTGAGTCCAACCGCAACTCTCCCACGTCAAACATGCGATGAAAGATAGTGGACAGAAGATTTTCAATTTTCACAGGTTGTGAATTGGGTTCCCCGGCAACCGCGTCTGACCTGCCAACTACCGGCCCCAAATTTAGGCCACCCCCATATAGCAGCAACGGCCCCAATCGTCCCCAATGATCGCGTCCACCTTTGACATTAATTTTCGGAGTCCGGCCCATCTCGCCACAGGTAACCAACAATATTTTGTCACTCAAACCACGAGCTTCGACATCTTCGATAAACGCCGACACGGCATGATCATAAGGCATCCCAACATACCGCATGCCTTCCTCAAGAGTTGCGTTATTGACATCCGCATGGAAATCCCAAACGAAATTGGTGGTGACCGTGACAAAACGACTTCCATGTTCACACAATCGCCGCGCCAGCAACATTAATTTCCCGAGGTTCTGTCCGTGATCCCGATAGTTCTTATGGTTGTTCCACTTCTTATCGATTTTTTCGGGCGTCACCAACCTTGACGTGTCATAGCGAGCCATCACAGCAGCATCTTCATGGGACAGATCAAAAGCCCGCGTGACCCCCCCAAGAATTACGTCGTAAGCCTGACGGTTGAACTTATCAATTCCCTCCATCGTTCCCGTTGAATCGAGATCACGTTTGAATCCATCGAGTGTTTTCAGCAAAGCCCGGCGATCATCCAACCGACTTTGCGACAATTTCAATTTCATATTGTCCATCAGTGACCCTTTACCACTGGGCACAAAGGGGGCAAACGCAGAGCCCATTTTGCCAGTATCAGAAAAATCACCAAACTGCTTGGTCACTGTCTGTGCATCCTCATCAACTGCCCGCGGCAGCAGTACAGCATTAGATGGCATTCCGGTCTTTCCATCCGTGATGCCTGAAATGCGAGAATACAAGGACCCGACGTTTGCTCCCAAACTGTGAGAGCTAACGAGTGGTTTGATATTGTGATTACCATCGCCCGGCTGAAAGCTTCTCACGACCGTCGTTTTATCCGCCAACCTCGCCAACTTTTCCAGCGAAGCACCATAAGTCAGGCCTGGAACTGCGGTTTTGATTTCACCATTGAAACAGCGATACTCGGATGCCGCCGTCATTTTTGGATCAAAGGTTTCGGCCTGAGGTGGGCCTCCATGCATGAACAGAAACACCACCGAACGATCTCGCAAAATCCTTGATGATTCCGCATCAGGTCCAGCACCCAGCACACGAGGCAAAGAGAGCCCGCCAAGCATCCCTCCCAAGCCCACACTGCCTATCTGTAAAAAACTACGTCGCGTGCGTGGGTCGTAAAAATCAATCATTCCGAGACTCCCTTTCACACTGAAGCAGTGGAGTGTTGCCACAAAAACATGAACCAAGTGGCACGCATGCATCGACAAAATTGTAACCCACTGCGAAGCTCAACAGGGATCGGCAAAACGTAATTCAGGTGTGCCATGCGATCACGGTGTCAAATGAGAACGAAGCTCAGTCAATTCGGATGGTAATCCAGAGATAATCAGATCCGACATCTTCTCGGCTCCTTTTTGATTGAAATGCGTACGATCTCCCTCTGGGCACAGGTCTGCGCTCCCCTCATCCCCCAGTTCATTGAACAGCTCGACGCTGCTGCGGTGCAGATCAACCACGGGTGTTTTGGTCTCGGCTGCAACGGCGCGAACCGCCTCAGCATAAGGTGTCAGAATCGAAGCAATTTTGCCATTCTTGAAACGCCTACGTGTCATTGGCGAAACCAATACTGGCTTCGCTCCGTTGTCGCGAGCCTCCGAGATATATCTTTCAAGGTTCTGGCGATAAGTCGTCTCTGGGTCAGTTTCCCTTTTCGGGCCTTTTCCAGGGCAGTCATTGTGCCCAAATTGTATGAACACGAAATCCGGCTCCTGGATCAAACAACGATTCCAATACCCCGCATCGCGAAAACTTTTTGAGCTCGCTCCTCCCTTGGCAACATTGATCACTTCAACGTTCTGACCAAACCTTTCAGAAAAAGCCAAGCCCCAGCCTGCTGCATCTGTAACCGTCGAATCCCCCGCCAGCACGATGGTAAGATCACGCCGCTTGCTCAAGACAAAATCGACGATCGGCTTGGGATCCTTCAAACTGTGAGGATGATGGCCGACTCCAGCTTTGTGGATTACTTCAATCGGCCCGTTCAACGCTGCATATCGACTCTCCAATATCGCAATATTTTCAGCCACGGGAACCACAACATCCGCATCGCCCACCACATTTAGAATGGGCACACGAGCAGCTGCCAATGCGTGAAGTTAATCAATAGGATTCACCTCGGCCACCAATGCTTCAGACTCGGTCAACCCGTAAGCTTTCAGGCAAGTTTGCCAAGCACCACCACCGCCTTTCCCTGTGCCTTTGCCGCCG
>DOPG01000437.1:6658-9929 GCA_003513555.1 Rhodopirellula sp.
CCACCGCCTTTCCCTGTACCTTTGCCGCCGGGCCAACTTTTGAAATCGCAGACGGGAGCATCCCCGTAAATGCAGCTCACTTTCCCTGGATTTACTTTGGCCCAGTTGAAGATAACCAAGCCACCGCGGCTCATTCCCTCAAGTGCTGGCTTTGGGTGAAAGTCGTAAGTTGTCGTGAGGTAATCATAAAACCCATCCCATATTTCAACCGCTTCAGGCGCTCCGAACAGATTCCCGACATCGGTGTAGGCCACATGATAGCCCTGATTCAACAACGCAATATCAGCCTGTGGCTCATGACCAAAGAACCGCGCCCTCCAGATCCAAGGTATCCCCTCGGCAACGACACGAGGAACCACCACGATGCAGCGTCGTCCACCATGCTCGAAATCGTATCTTGGAAACGAATGAAACTGAGAGACCTTTCCAGGAAAGGTCTCTGCCAAACAATTCTTGCTGGTCACCCCAAAGAGAGCCCAGCCAAGCAGGAGTAAGAACAGAACACACGGGGGTGAAGTGAAAGACACCGCGATATAGTTTTGGGATTTCATAATCAAATTGGCAGGTGAATGGGCGGCACAGTGAGTGAACGGCGGAGTGAGTGAACGGCAGAGTAGCACAAACGCACCGTGAAACGTCGTGTACTTAGAAACTTGCTGCTCCGCTACATGTCATGCCGCCGTGCCTTCATTTCCCTGCGGCTTATTCTATCCATCAGTTTGATGTAACCCAAATCTCGGGCAACAGTCTCACAGCTTAATCGCCCAACAAGGATAGCGGCCACCGCGGCGACGAGAGCTCAAAAACAGACGGACACGTACTAACTCGCTACTTTTTGTTTGGTCTTGCGAGCTTTCTTGGGACTGAACGCCTCATCAAAAACGATTTTGCACGCCTGGATGTTGATGGCCGTGAATCATTGCGTTCTTCTGCACGCGGCGAGCAGTTCCGATCTGCAAGCCACAAATTCATTACATCAGCCACTGCCTACAAATGATCAAACTATCGCTGATGATCTGCCCAGCCCTCGATTTTCCACTAGAATTCTGATTCATCTAAAAAAATCGAAGTCATGCCTAGAATCGACCTGCCACTCATTTGCCTCGCCATCCTGACAACTTCTGCGATGGCTGAGCAACGCGCCTCATTGGCCATTGACTACGGGGAAGTCATTGCGCCGATCCTGTCTCGGCACTGTCTGGAATGTCACGGTCCCGATGCTCAACAACGTGAGGCAGGACTCCGACTGGATTCTCAAAATTCAGCCAAGCGACAACTTGAATCAGGCGTGAGGGCCATCGTGCCTGGCAAACCATCCGCGAGCGAATTAATCGCACGAGTAACATCGACGAGTGATGACCGGATGCCCCCAAGCGGCCATGCCACCGCCCTGTCAACAACTGAGATTGAGCAGTTGACTCGTTGGATTCAGGAAGGTGCAAAATGGGAATCACACTGGGCATTCACCCCACCCTTAAGAAGGACTCTACCCAGCGTCCATAACAGCGATTGGATTCAAAATCCGATCGATCAATTCGTCTTAGCGAAACTTGAACAGAAGGGTCTTGCACCTCGACCAACGGCACCTCCAAGGAAACTGGCTCGCCGACTGTACTTCGATCTAACCGGACTGCCCCCGACACCTCACCAGCTTTCAGATTTCCTCACGGACGATCGCCCCAACGCATGGGAGAGACTGGTAAATCGTTTGCTGGCATCACCTCAGTATGGTCAACGATGGGGTCGCCATTGGCTGGATGTTGCCAGATACGGTGATTCCAACGGCGGTGATGAGAACCACGCTTATCCGCTGGCATGGCGTTACCGAGACTACGTCATTCGTAGCTTCAACGAAGACTTGCCTTTTGATATCTTCCTCCACGAACAACTCGCGGGTGATTTGCTCGCCGGTACCACCAATGCTTCATCCCTGCATCGGTCAGACTCAGCGCGAATCAATGCAGGCGACAGAGCAGATCGAAAAAATGCGAGGATAACCGCGACAGGATTTTTGGCCATGGGAACCAAGATTCTTGCCGAACAGGATGAAGTCAAAAAACAAGCGGATATCGTCGACGAACAAATCGACACGGTTGGTAAAACATTTCTCGCTCTCACCCTTGGATGTGCTCGTTGCCACGACCACAAGTTCGACCCTATTCCCACCAAAGACTATTACGCCCTGGCAGGGATCTTCCACAGCACGAAGCTAAGCGACCAACCCATTCAGACAGTGGAGTTTCAACAGGCGTTGTATGAACATCAGCAACAACTGGAACAGCTAAACAGGGAGCGTGACCGCTTGCAACTGCAGTTGGACAAAAGCTTGTCAGACCAGTCCACCAGTCTTGTGTTATTAGAAGCCGAAGCGTTTCGGCACGGCAATGTCAGCAGCCTGAGTGATGGCTACGGGCAAGGGATTGGCATTATTTCTGATCGTGGTCCACAAAAGAACTTTGCGGAATATACGATCAAGATTCCTGCTGATGGACAATACCTTTTTCAACTACGATACGCCGCCAAAGATGCCCGCCCCGGACGCATCCTCATCAACAGCGAGGTTGTAAAGAAAAATGCAATTTCGCAAACCACCGGTGGCTGGATGCCAGAACATCAGCGTTGGAATTCAGAAGGGACCTTCCCATTGAAACAGGGCATCGTCACCTTGCGACTGGAATCAGAACCCTTGATGTCGCACATAGACAAGATCCGGCTGATACGATCAGGCAAGCCGAATCGCATCAACGAAGACCTGGCCGAACTTGATCAGTTGGATGCACGACTGTCGAAACACAGACAACAGATGCCTGAGCCAGAGAAAGTAATGGCAGCAACTGACGGCGAATCCCGAGACACCAGAATTCACATCCGGGGGAGCCATCAACAACTTGGTGACAAAGTGATGCGAGGATTCCCACAAGTCCTGTCATCCGCCTCAAATCACTCCACTGGTCCGACAGGGAATGCCCACTTGATTCCCGAAACTCAGAGTGGACGTCAACAGCTTGCATATTGGATGACGGACGCCAACACTGGAACCGGTGGACAAACTGCCCGTGTCATTGTCAATCGATTATGGCACTGGCACTTTGGAAATGGACTGGTCAGAACGCCCAACAATTTTGGCATGCAGGGTTCCCGTCCTACGCATCCCTATCTGCTTGACTGGCTCGCTCTGGAATTGATCCAACATGACTGGTCCCTGAAGTCTTTGCACCGCATGATCGTGACCTCAGCAACCTACCAGCAAGAGACCAGCGACACCCCCAAC
>DOPG01000437.1:10151-13191 GCA_003513555.1 Rhodopirellula sp.
GAGACCAGCGACACCCCCAACTCATGGGTCCATGGTTTCGCGAGACGCCGAATCGAAGCAGAAGCCATCCGAGACAGCTTGCTCATGCACGGCGGAACCTTATCGTTTGACGTCGTTGGCCAGCCGTTATCTGTAAAGAGTCAAGATCCATCTCCAGCTGACTTGAAGAGCAACGAAGATGCGTATCGCAGTTTTCGCAGGCGTTCAGTTCACCTGCCGGTGGTGCGTTGCAACACGCACCGTTTCCTGACACTGTATGATTTTCCGAATGCAGCAACGCCGGTCGGCAGTCGGGACAGCACCACAGTACCGACGCAGGCGTTACTGTTGATGAATGATCCGATGGTGATGCAACAAGCAGAGAGCATCGCCCAATCTATCCTGAAGCAGGAAACCAGAACAACCATTCAACTCAGAAAGGTTGAAACTGAAAAGGAAAAGACAGCAAAGTTCGTGCAACGAATCCAACAATTGTACGAACTTCTCTTCCAACGATCCGCGACAAGCAGGGAGATTGAAACCGTTAAACACTTCCTCCGTGACTTCAAAGCCACGACCACGGAAGACCAAGAGGTCGAATTGAAGATCTGGACAGCCATGGTTCACACGTTGTTACTATCGAGCGAGTACATCCATGTTGATTGATTCAAGTCCCAACCGCCGGCAGGCACTGAACCAATTGTGCGTAGGCTTTGGCGGTTTGGCGCTCAGTAGTATGCTGCATAGGCCAAAAGCATTGGCGGACCACGATGGCATGAAGGTGGCGGCTCGGATTCCGGCGCGTGCGAAACGGATCATCTTCCTGTTCATGCATGGCGGCCCCTCTCACATCGATCTCTTTGACCCGAAACCACAACTGGACCGGGATGACGGAAAAAAACTTCCGTTCGATGGTTCGCGAGTCACATTTGCAGATCGCGGCAGCCTGATGCGAAGCCCGTGGAAATTCCGCAATTGCGGCAAGTCGGGGATCCCGATGAGCGAGCTGTGGCAACACCTGCCAAAAGTTGCTGATGATCTTTGCATGGTACATTCCGTTTGCGAAACGAACGTAGCGCATGGGGGTGCATGTATGAAACTTCATACTGGAGATGAAGCACAGTTACGTCCCAGCGCAGGATCATGGATTAGCTACGGACTTGGGTCTGCAAATGAAAACCTGCCAACATTTCTGACCATTTGCCCCACTTCACTGCACGGGGGGGTCAACAATTTCGGCAGCGCGTTTTTACCGGCCCGCCATGCCGGAGTTTCATTGGGAACACCAGGTTATCCCAACGCCGCGGCAAGAGACGCGACGTTTGAATATTTATCCAACAAGAGACTGAATCTGGCTCAACAAAAACTACAGCTCAATTTGCTTCGACAATTACAAAAGGAACACCAAAAATCAGATAACGAACAAGCAGAGATTGACGCTCGCATCGAGTCCTTTGAACTGGCTTTCCGCATGCAGACCGCTGCCCCCGAAGCCATGAACCTGAATGAGGAGTCAGCCGCAACCCGCGAACTCTATGGACTTGATGATCCGGACACAGCCAACTTTGGACGTGAATGCCTTCTGGCACGCCGATTTGCCGAGCGTGATGTGCGATTCATTCAAGTAAGCCATGCAAACACCCTGCCATTCAACAACGAGCAATGGGATCAGCACACGCACCTGAAGAAAGGTCATGAAATCAACGTCAAGCAAATCGACAAGCCAATCACCGGACTACTGACAGACCTGAAACAGCGAGGGCTGCTGGAAGATACGCTAGTGTTGTGGGGAGGCGAATTCGGACGAACACCAACCGTCCAAGTTGGCAATGCTGCCCCAGGTCGTGACCACCATCCTGAAGGCTTCACGATGTGGATGGCAGGCGGAGGTGTCAAACCTGGGTTCCGTTATGGCAAAACGGACGAGTATGGGTATTACGCCATTGAAAATCGCTGCACGATCCACGACTTGCATGCCACGTTGCTTCACATCATGGGACTGGACCATACACGCCTGACCTACCACCACAGCGGTCGAGACTATCGACTGACCGATGTCTACGGAGAAGTGGCGAAGGACATCCTCACATGAAGTCACGTTTTTCGGACGGGGTCCTCAGGCAATAACGAAACGCGTCAAACTGGAAACCAAACTCCCAGAAACTCACCCTCTCACTTCCAACCTTTGCCAGTCAACCCGACAGCACGCCTAATATGAAAACCAAAGAAGATGAGTCCCCCCAGTACACTCGCTGGGCACAGCAGCAACTGTTGGATTATGAAAACCATTGTCCCGGCAGCCTGTTTGCCGAAGGACTTTCACTGACGGTAAAAGAGGGCTATCGACTGCAGCATGCCGTCGCCAAATTGCGTGTCGATCGAGGGGACCGCATCGTCGGCTACAAAGTTGGATGCACGTCACCAACGATCCGTGCCCAACTCGGTATCGAGCATTGCGTCACTGGGCGACTTTACGAATCAGAACAGCATGTATCCGGCGTCAACCTGAGACGCAGCAACTACTCGAATCTCGCAATCGAAGGTGAACTTGCTGTGATCCTGAGCCACACCCCGGAACCCGCCGACTTCACAAGGCCGGGAATTCCCACCTGCGTCTCCGGTATCATGCCAGTGATTGAACTGCACAATCATGTGATGCACGGCACACCAGCGTCTGCTGGTGAACTGATCGCCAATAATGCAATCCATGCAGGATTCGTTACTGGTGACGTTACAGAGAGAACGGATTATCTTAAAACCCCCGAACTCAAAATCCTAATTGACGGCAACATGGTTGAAACCTGCGAAGGCTTGCAACTCATTGAAACCATTCGGTCCTCGCTGCAATGGCTACAAGCGACACTCGAACCAACTGACGGGCAACTACGGGAAGGCCAGATCATCCTTACAGGTTCAATCCCCAGCCTGATGCCCATCGACCACCGCTGCAGTGTCAAGATAACAGCTCCACCTTTCGGTGAAACGACTGCTACATTCCTGAACTAAAGCCACCAACCAACTAACGCAAACCTTCAGAAGCGTTGCTCAATGATTCAGTTGC
>DOPG01000437.1:13440-15304 GCA_003513555.1 Rhodopirellula sp.
CAATGATTCAGTTGCAAGGATTCAGTTGCAAGGATTCAGTTGCAAGCGACCGCTCTTGATGGTCAAAAGACTCTTACAGCCAACCTAACAACGATACACATTCGCAAACAAATGGACTAAAATCGGGCAGCGAAACGTGACACTGATTCACGTGATTAACCTCCGCCTAAAGAACGAAAACCTTGCCATCATCCAAAGCAAAGTCGGAAATTGAGTCGACGGAGACCAATCCCTACCAAACACCGCCCGCCCCAATTCAGGTAAGCCGTTCGCTGAATTGGCCCGTGTCACTTATTATTGCCATTTGCATTTGGCCATTACTGTCGTTCAAAATGTTTTTCAGTGGCATGATGCTCAAGACTTGGGCTCTGGAGTTCGAGGTTCCCTTGTCCCTGCTCAGCCTTGTGCTTATCCATCCAATGATGCCTTTATTTGTCCTCACGGCAACGCTTTCTATCCTGTTCAGTGCTTTCACCCTCAAAAAGCCGTCTCAACGCCGCAAACTTGGCCAGATCGCCTGCGTCTTGGGCCTGCTTGTACTCGCTACTGCAATTCTGGGGCTGATCGTTCCAATGGTCCAATTAGCTTTCGATTTGATGTAGCCGCTAGCACTCACCGCGACCACACCGCCCTTACTAAACACAATCTGGTTCAGAAATAAGCCGAACCGCATGCAGGTCTCTCCAAGAAACTGACAACGCGATGAATGCATTATCGACTCTTTTCAACTTTTGTTACCGACGGCTCGCTTCAGTGACCATTCCACTCGTCGTCTGCACTTACGTGGCTGACTCACCTTTACAAGGTAAAGACCCTGCACCAAAACAAACGGCCAGGGCATCTGTTGTCATAGGAGAGTCGCTCAAGAACAAGACTCTCATTGAGGCAGGAAAACTTGATTCTCCATTCGGAGTTGCATTTGATTCAAAGAACAACATGTACATCGTGGAGTTATCGGGTGGCCGCGTCCATCGTCGGGATTCAACAGGTACGCTAAGCATCATTGCAGGGGATGGCTCGAAAGGATATTCGGGAGATACCGGCCCAGCCAGGGAAGCCACTTTCAACGGCATGCACAACGTTGCTGCAACTGCAGAGGGTGATCTGTACATTGCAGACAGTTGGAACCACTGCGTACGTAAACTTGATACAAAGACTGGCGTTATTAACACAATCGCCGGCACGGGCGAGGCAGGTTTCAGTGGTGATGGTGGGCCTGCGACTGCCGCCAAGTTCAACTTCTTAATGTGCGTATCACTGAATCCGGCACAAGACAAACTCTATGTGGCCGACCTGAAGAATCGGCGGGTCCGCATGATTGATTTGAAGTCCAATATCGTGACGACGGTAGCGGGCAACGGGAAAAGAGGAGTTCCCGAAAACGGTTCCGAGGCCATATTGAGCCCGTTGATCGACCCACGCGCGGTAGCCGTGGATTCACAAGACAATGTCTATGTTTTAGAACGCGGTGGCCACGCTCTTCGAAGAGTGAATTCAGACGGGAAGATTGCCACAGTGGCCGGGACCGGTAAACCCGGCAACAAGTTGGGCAGAGCTTTAGAGTCGCAATTCAATTCTCCCAAGCACCTTGCCATCGACCAAAACAATCATGTGATCATCGCCGACGACCAGAATGCGCGCGTCGTCCGCTATGACCCGCAACAGCAGTCCATCACCGGTATCCTCGGCAAAGGCGTCAAACACCCGAAACGCAGCTTGTTGCGACCTCACGGAATCTGTGTTCATAAGGATGGATCGATATACGTGGTGGATACAGGACATCACCGCATCCTGCGGCTGACAACAAATTGAAACTCTGTCCGATTCATGAGTCACCGTCGTTACTGATTTTTCGACCGTCCCT
>DOPG01000437.1:15570-20370 GCA_003513555.1 Rhodopirellula sp.
GGTCGTAACAGACAAGCAGGATTCAATCACTGATCGCCATCCGACTGGAAAACTGAACATCGCCAACCTGCAATCGAAACATGTGGCAGGTACGATTCAAATTTATTTTCGGGCAGCAATTCAACAAGATTGCACGCCTTCACCTTCAGAAACTTCTCATCACCTTATGCTTTCCACCGCCGAAATTGAGCAATATCGTCGCGAAGGGTACATCACCCCCAACTATCGATTACCTGAAGCGACCCTCTCGAGTATTCGCAGTTCCCACGAACAACTGGTTGCCAAACACCCTGAATTCTCAGACTATTGCCCCGCCTTGCTTGCATACGACACGGCATTTCTCGAAGTTGCCAAGACGCGGGAGATCCTGAAGATGGTTACCCAGTTGATTGGTAATGATGTTGCCCTGTGGAATTCCAGCTTCTTTGCCAAACCGGCCAGGATCGGAACAAAAACGCCGTGGCATCAGGATGGTGAATACTGGCCGATCGAACCTCTAGCAACTTGCACGGTTTGGATTGCCATCGACGCCTCGACACCAGCCAATGGATGCCTGCAGGTGATCCCGGGCTCGCATCGCGATCAAAGACTTGCCCAACACACGAGAAACACAGCAGAAGGGCTCGCCTTGCCGCTGGAACTGGACACATCAAAATTCGATGAATCCAAGGCCGTCAACATCACCTTGGAACCCGGGCAGATTTCGCTGCACGATGTCTACTTGTTCCATGGGTCGGAGGCAAATTCGTCCGAGCAATCAAGACGCGGCATGACGCTGCGATACATGCCAACCACCTCGGTGTATCGGCACGCTGACGCTAAAAACAGCCTTGGCACCGGAAAGCTGGATCTTTCCCAACGAACGATCTATCTGATGAACGGCGTGGACCGTAGCGGGCAAAATGATTTCGGACAAAAACACTAGCCTGCACTACTCACTTCTGCGAGGCAGCTGGCGGCTGATCAACCAACACTGATTTGGCCTCAGACTGCTCACCAAGCCCAGCAAGAAACCTATTGGCTAACGATTCATACAGAGAAATTCGACAGACAAGATGCGAACACTCGTAGGAAATCACAGCCACCCCGATCAGAGGTAAGGTCATGTGCCTTGCAGCGGTCATTTCCACCATGATGATCGCGCAGGTGATTGGACTCTGAACCACGCCGGCAAAATATGCCACCATGAACATCATGATGACGGCTTCTGGTTCCAGCCCGGGCGACACCAGATCAACTGCGGGCAACATGAACTGCCCCAACCCGGCGCCCACAGTCAAACTTGGATCGAATAAACCTCCCGGTATCCCTGACGCCAAAGTCAGGAAGGAGGCGACAGAAGTCAAGGGCGCGAAATGCCATGGGTATTCAACACCCTGAAGCAGAATCTGCTGCGTTTGCTGATACCCGCCTCCGTAGCTATCACCATCAGAAAGGTAGCCGACGACCCCAAGACCTGCCCCCAGCGTTAACGGTGTTAACCATCGATTCCGTTTCATATACGACTCGCAATGGCAGAGCCTGTGATGGTGCACCGTGCAAAGATTCCTCCCAGAAAACCACCCACGGTTCCGATTAAAAAGATTGATGCCCATTGTCCAACCGTCCAGTTCGCATCAGTGCTCTCGACACGACCGTAAAACAGATAGTCCTTTCCCAACACCAGCACGATGAAAACACATGAAACAATTACTGATCGAATCACAGTTCCTGCATTGTTTTTTTCAAAAGAACGTGCAAGCTCTTCAAAGCTGAACACGAGCCCGGCCAGCGGCGCGTTGAATGCTGCTGCAATGCCAGCACCACCCCCGCCCAAGATCAAGCCACGACGAACAAGGTGCCTTGGAAAACGCACCCACTTGGTAATCATGTGCATTATCGCTGCGCCCACGTGCACTGAAGGTCCTTCACGACCAAGCGTCATCCCTGAGAACATACCGATGGTCAACAATAAAATCTTACCAATCAGGATTCGTCCTGAGAGCATCCGGTCACGAATCGCTACATCATTTGTTTTTAAAGTTGCAATGGTCTGAGGAATTCCGGTTCCCTCTGTTCCTCGAAAGTAGCGATCACGCAGAGTGACAATCAACAGCATGCTAAGCGTCACCCAGATCATGGGCAGGAACGTCGCAAAAGGCTCCGGAACGCTCCACCCACCGTCCCACAGTGCCGTTTCACCCCTGAGAAATGCAAACCAATGGTCTCCTTTACGCTCAGCAAGCTGGAAATACCAAGCGACAATACCAATAGCAAGCGCGGCGACTAAAAAGAGCGTGTGCCGCAGCCAACCGCGATGACTCAATACATCGCGTTTCAATAACCGCGCAAAACGAGTACGTTCCGGGCCTTTCAAGTCAGCCTCTCTTGATTCAGCACTGCATCAAGATCGACACAGTAAGATCGACACAGTGCGAGCGTCAATAAGCACAAGATTCCAAGTCTGGACCTGCAATTCTCACGATCATCATCAGGGACATACGTGAATCAGAACAAGTCATTCCAGTGGTAGCCCATATGCGACCGCAGCATTTTTCCAAAAGTACTTTTCGCAAGCCTCCTGTCCTTTTTCGGCAAAGTAAGCGTTGACCAGCCGTACAAAGCTGTCGTAATCACCACTTTTCTTGGTGCAGGGCCAGTTGCTGCCATAGATCAAACGATCGGCGCCGAAACCTTCAAACAACGGGTCAAGCACAGTGCGATAGTGTTCAGGGTCGTGTGGAGCTGGCTGCTGCGTACATCGCTGATAAAGACCGGACACTTTACAGAACACATTTTCATGCCGCGACAAACTGGCAACTGCGTCCAGCCATTCCTTACTTGGTGGATTGCCGTCGATGTCGTAACCGAGCACGTGGTCAACCACAATGCGCAAGTCAGGAACATGACCCGCCAGCTCATCCACTTCCCGAACCCCCTCCACTCCCTTGCCGTTGGCGAGGATATCAAGAGACAAACCTGCTTTCGCCAACTTGCGAAAATTCTTAAGAACCTGCGGGTCTTTGTAATCAATCGGGTCACTATTGCGTGCCCGAATGCCAACAAAACGTTTATCTTTTTTCAAACGCCTTAGTTGCTTCGCAAAATCCTCACGATAGGGGTCAATGTTCCCCACCAACGCAACATAGAAGGGATCATCCTTGACCAGATCCAGTACCCAGCGATTATCTTCCAGACGATCACTCGCTTCGACGACTACCACACCTGTTACACCAGTCGGCTTGGCAACACTGGAAAATTCCGCCGGCAAGTGAGGCTTGTACAAAACCTTGTCATCAGCGGGAGGCCATGGAATGCCCTCAGGTCTCGTTGAATCAAATAGATGAATGTGCGTGTCGATCAGATGTTTGACCGCAGGCAATGGCGGCGACTTCGCATCCTGCGCCGTTACCGAGTCACTTTTCAGCAAACCGGCCAAGGCCAAAAATAAAATTCCAAAACGTAAGCTGACCCTAATTCTCATCACTGCATTATCCCATTGAATCAAAACGGAGAATCAATCCGCAATTCCCTGCTCAAAGAAAATCGCCTCACGGTACACCCCAGCCCCGCAGCGGGTGTGCCTGCTACAGTCTAACTCACTGCGGCTCCACTCGCATCCATCTATTCACCAGGAGCACACCAGACTGAATCGTGCTCTTTTCCCTTTCCTGCCTCAACTCGAATCAGTTTCACAAACCTCGGCATTCCCAGCACCCTCAGCCGACAACCAAAACCTTCCAAATTTCTCAAATCCTTGCCCCTCGCCCGGCTTGGACCCATCCTCGCTTTGCAAGCTTTTTCCGTTCACTTCGAAACCCTCGTTGCAAGCACGAGCAAACTGACGCCCAAAACCTTTGTAGATCACACAGGATTTTTTGCAAAGTAGCTTGCAGCGTAACTCAACAAGTTCCTGCGAGCCCTCAACCCTGCTGTTCAAAAAACACAACAACCGTGAGCTTTTTGATTTTGCGCAGCTACCCAAAAAGATAACTTACCGCATGCCACAATACTTCAATTGAGGATCGCAACCTTACAACCTGAATCGAGCCGACACAAAAACTATTGCCAATCACAACCCACCGGCTAACAATCCATAGCTTTCGACTGACACCTCAGAGATGCGTGAAAGTCCACATAGACTTTGCGAACCGCGTCTCGATTCTGGTCAAGATCCTCAATCTTCCAACCAGAGGTTGAAACCCTTGGCAAAAAGTAAACATTGACGATACCAGAATCAGACACGAGGTTCATTCCTGCGTCTAACGACCGCGGTATGTGAACATAGATCGGACAAATATCAACCTTCAAATTCGTCGCCAAATGGAACGCCCCACGATTGAAGTGTCCGATTTCTCCCGAAGAAACCCGGCCGCCTTCGGGGGACAAATAAACCGAGTCCCCTGTCTCTCTCAGCGTATTTTCGGCGCTTTGAAAAATACGACGGCGCTGATCTGCAAACTTATACGGAACCGTCCAGAAAACACCAATCAAATAACCGATCAACCCGAAAGGCAGCAGCTTTCGCAGGAACCCACTCAGAAAATAACGAGCTCGCGGCAACGCTAATGCCGTAACCACAAAAACGTCCAAAGTCGCCGTGTGATTGGAAATATAAACCACCTGGGTTTGCGGAAGAGGCTCGGCATGATGCTGAACGATTTCAACGCCACTAAACCAGACAGCTATTCGTGCCATCCTGCTGGCAATTGCTTCGCTGCAAAAACGCCGCGTCTGAAACAGAGTTAAAACGGACACCAATAGCATCATTGCAGCGGTGAGCAAAAGCAGCAGCGTCCCGATGAATGCGACAAACAGCTT
>DOPG01000436.1:0-5227 GCA_003513555.1 Rhodopirellula sp.
AGTTGCGTGCGAGAGGCTAGGTTGGGTTTTAGCTGCTGGTTCAACGGCAGGGACAAAAAAAGCTTGGCACTGCAAACCAGCACCAAGCTTTTCTGTGACAGGATTTGTGGTGACCTGCACCGTTTAGAACTAGTTGAGGATTTGCTTCAACTGTCCCATGACCTTCTTGACGTTCAAGTCCTTGACGTCAGTCACTGCGTAGCTGGCTTTGACACCAGCATCGCTGGCGAGTGTGATGGTGACGGCAGCTTTGGCGTTGATGCCGTAATTGTCGGGGCCATTCTCAAACTCGTTTGGTACAACGAAGGGGACGTTCTTGGCCTTGCTGCTTGCCGCAAATTTCTTCGCTTCGTCAGTCAAGTCTTCCTTATCTTCGCCAAGCAAGTTGACAAATACACGCAGTTTGGATGACTCGTTCTTGGCGATAGCTTTGTCGAGTTTGCCAACCAGTTCAGCAACCTTAGGATCGGTCGAACGAGTGAAAACGATCACTTGGGGGCGTGAACCGTTCTTGCAGCGATAGCAAAGGTTCTGGCCTGTGCTGACTCCATCGCTGTCAGCGCCGGCCACCTTCGTTACGTAGAAAGCTCCAAGACGGTCACCTTGCTGGGGACCACTCTTTACTGCGTTCTCCGCCATGGCGTTTCCGCTGACGACCAACGCGACGCACAAACCCAAGCCGAGTACAAAGAGATTCTTCACGGTATGTCCTTATGGGAGGTAGGAGGTTCAATCGCCAACGTTCGCGATTGCTTCATGGATTGTAGGCCAAAGGCTACCGCTATGTGCGATCTATTGCCAAAGGTCTTACCACGTTATGCTACGTTTTACTCACTCCTTCGAACATAGGGCGGGCCGGCAATGAGCTCGCACATTCCGAAAAATAGTTGCCCGAATGACGCTATTGAGTACCCGATTATGAGTCGACACCCGTTAAAAACTGCATCTGCCGCAGGAATGCTTGCAATTGCTTGTCTCTCCGGAGTGACTATCTCGAGGGGAAGGAGTCACGACATCAGTTCACTGAGTGCCAGCGAAACAGAGGCTCCGGATCAGCGTAATGGCGTTGTCGAGCAGCAGCAGAAGGGTGATGCGAAACGAAGAGAAAGCATTGGAATAGATGCTCGTATGCAAAATCAGGAGCACCTGACGGGTCGAGAGTCTGAGGCGGCTGGACAAAGGAACGTTGTCACTCCGGCCGGTCTTGCCCCCCATCATGGCTCAAAGATTGTCGATGTGTCCAGCGATTCGGGACACGGAGTATCGGATCGCTCGCCGGTGGATCTCGCCCTGTCACCAGACGGACGCTGGTTGGTGACAGCAAACCAAATCGCAAATACTGTGTCATTGATCGACACTGATTCCGGTGAGCTTGTTGATGAAGTGGCCTGCGGCGATTACCCGATGGATATAGCATTCACGCCGGACGGCAGCCAAGTTTTGGTTACAGCTCAGTGGGAGGGAACGCTGGAAGCTTTTGAAGTTTTAGAGCGAAAGTTGGTTCACCGGGGCGAGCTGGGGCTTGGTTATGATCCGGCCGGAATTGCAATCACCTCAGACAGCAAACGAGCATTTGTGGGTCAGGTCGCAGATGCGAAAGTGGCTGAGGTTGATTTGGAGAAACTGTGTCTGGTTCGCCGAATCGAATCGGGACAGTGGCCGCGGTATCTGACCCTGTCGCCCGACGGACAACGATTGGCCGTGGGTAACGGTGGTGACTCTGATGTTTCCGTGATCGACACAGCTTCGGGGGAAACTCTTTACGAGGAACCGCTCGCAAATGGCACAAACCTTGGCCAAATGATAACTTCCGCTGATGGGACCTATGCCTATTTTACTTGGATGGTGTACCGCACCAACCCAATTACGCCTGGTAACATTCGTCGAGGGTGGGTCTTGGGGAGCCGCATTGGCCGGGTGCGGCTGGATGGTGCATCCTATCGCGAGGCAGTCACTTTGGACGTTCCTGGACGCGCGGTGGCCGATCCACATGACCTGATTATCAGCGATGATCAAGAATGGTTGGTGGCAACCGCATCAGGCACGCACGAGCTTTTGGTTTACAAGCTCGCTGAAATGCCATTCATAGCGCAAGGGGGGCCGGGTGATTTGATTGATCGAAAGCTACAATACAATCGTGAGTTTTTCGATCGTATTAGCGTCGGCGGTCGGCCCATGGGACTGCGGATTGCGAAGGATAATCGTACTGTCTACGTCGCCAATTACCTTCTCAACGCAGTCCAAGTCGTTGATCTGCAAACCCGGACCGTCATTTCCGAGATTGCACTGGGGGGACCAAAAAACAAAACGCTCGCCCGTAAGGGCATGGAAATCTTTTACGATGCGCAACGAAGTCTGGACCAGTGGTACAGTTGCCATTCCTGCCATCAGGAGGGTGGCACCAATGCACGTCCGATGGACACTTGGAATGACGGCACGGAAATGAGTCTGAAGACAGTGTTGCCACTGCATGATGTTGTTCACACGTTCCCTTGGACTTGGCATGGTTGGCAGCGAAACATGACCGAGGCGATGGAAAAATCAATCACTTCCACCATGCAAGGCGAGGCTCCTACAGAACAGGATAAGCAGGCGCTGATTGCTTTTCTTCGGACCCTGAAATCACCGCCGAATCCTTTTCGTCAGACAGATGGGACGTTAACCGCCGCTGCAAAACGTGGCAAGAAGGTATTCTTTAGTGAAAAAGCCGGCTGCGCTGACTGCCACAACGGTCCAAGATTTACGGATGGGCAAATTCACGATGTTGGGTTGGGGTCAGATAAAGATGCCTACCAAGGCTACAACACACCGTCCTTAGTGGGGGTGTATCGCAAGGTGAGGTTGCTGCACAGCGGACGGGCACGAGACTTGAAAAGGGTCGTCAGTGACCTGCATCGTCCGGGACGCGTCAACGGAGAAGGTGAACTTTCTGAGCAAGAAACCACCGATCTGATTGAATACTTGAAGTCGTTGTGAGCTGAAAGAAAGGTGATGGTACGATTACCTGCAGGGAAACGTCTCCGCTGCGGCTTTGGTATGTCTGCTGTCATTGGAATTGGGGCGGGCAGTCGTAGCAGACCTGCAGGTGTCGGCGCGGCGGTGACCGGCGGAGGGAGCCCGGCAATCCTTACCGTGGTAAATTTCAGAGGCGGTCGCTTCAGGCACTTTTACCCGAGTGACCGAACGGCTTGGTCTGTGAGCTCGCTGACAATGCCTTACTTCGGCAGCTAGTCTTGTGGCCACTTGCAACGCAACGAGGGCGCGAATTCGCAGCTTCATTGAAGGTGGCTGTTAGCCTGCGGAAATCTATTTACATTGTTCGAAAGCCGGCGTAATCGAATGGTGCTTGTTGGGTCAGTCGTGTCCCCCGTGATCAAGTTCGGCAACGCGGTTCAGCTTTGCCACTTACATTTATTCCCGTTTCATTTGAGTAGTGACATGTCATCCTGGTACGACCACCCACAATACTTTGACATGGTGTTTCGCGATGAGACCGCCGCTGAAGTTCGGTTCTTTGAGCAGGCGTTCTCACGTTTGGGTAACGGAAAGTTTCGTCGACTTTTGGAGCCGGGCTGCGGAAGTGGACGCTTGGTGGCTGAGATGGCGGCAAAAGGATACGAGCTGTCAGGGGTCGATTTGAGTCAGCCCATGCTCGATTATCTTGACCGCAGGCTGAGGCGGCGCGGACTCAGCGCGGAGTTGTATTGCAAAGATATGACTTCCATGCAGTTCGAGCAAGTTTTTGATGCCGCTTTTTGCACGTTCAATACGTTTCGGCATTTGACTGATGAAGAATCAGCATTGAAGCATTTACGAAATGTTGCATCGCTACTACGCCCGGGAGGACTCTATATTCTCGGGCTCCATCTCATCCCATTGGATGCTGATCCGGAATGCACAGAAAGATGGAAGGCAAAGCATGGTGGGACCACGGTTCACGTGACTTTGAAAGTGATCGACTTTGATCGTAAGACACGTCGTGAGATGCTTCGCGTTTCCGTCAAGGCGGAAAAAAAGTCCGGTAAGGTTGAACGCATACGGAGTGAGTTTCCTCTGCGGATCTACACACCCGCACAAGCCAAGAAACTACTTACTAAGGTCAGGGACTTCTTCGAGATCGCAGGAGTTTACGATTTCGATTATGATATCGACGAAGAACGTGAGTTTGATAACGACCTGACGGATGCTCTGTTCGTGCTTAAACGCCGGTAGTAGGGCAATCAGAGTTTGGCATGCGACTAGATCGAGTAATGATTGTGCGTCAATTTTGGGTGTGGGTTGATCATGTCCGTTACGGTTGACCGCTGCAGGTCTGCGGCGGCATCATCCTTAACGTACCGATAGAGTTGGTTAGCTTCCGCTGCGGCGGAGCTCGGCGTTTTGATTTACGCAAGTGGTCACAACATCAGGAGTTGGTTTTGAGAAACGTAAATCTGTTGTTCGCAAGGGTTGTGCATTTGGTTGTTACCGTGCCGTTGGTATTGGTGGTTGTGGCGGCATGTCCTGGCAGTGCGGTTGATGCGTCTGAAAAGCCAAACATCATTGTGGTCTTAGTTGACGATATGGGGTTTTCGGATATCGGCTGTTATGGCAGCGAAATTGAGACGCCGCATTTGGATCAATTGGCGTCGGATGGGTTGCGTTTCACGCAGTTTTATAACTCGGGCAGATGCTGTCCTACTCGGGCTAGTTTGATGACGGGGTTGCAACCCCATCAGGTCGGGATCGGGCACATGACTGAACCACCAGAACAGCCTCTGGGGTTCGAGGGAGCCTATCAGGGCTATCTGAATGATCGTTGCACCACGCTGGCCGAGGTGCTTCGCTCTGGCGGTTATCACACTTTGATGACGGGAAAGTGGCACTTGGGCTTGCAGCGGCGCGAGTCGTGGCCGTTGCAACGTGGTTTTGACCGATTCTATGGGGGACTGTCTGGGGCCTTCAATTACTTCAAGCCTGGTGGCGGTCGCGGTATGTCGCTTGGAAACAATCCTGTAGGTACTGACGATGACTTTTATGCGACCGACAAATTTACTGAGGTGGCCTGTGATTTTATCAGCGATGCTTGTGATGCCGATGATCGGCCGTTCTTCCTTTACCTTGCTTACAATGCGCCACATTGGCCGCTGAATGCGAAAGTCAAAGACTTTGAAAAATACAAGGGGAAATACACGGACGGCTGGGATGCCCTCATGAGAAATCGGCTTGCGAAACAGGGTGAAATCGG
>DOPG01000436.1:5440-20598 GCA_003513555.1 Rhodopirellula sp.
AAAACAGGTTGAAATCGGTTTGTTTCCGGCTGACACCGTCGCGGCTCCGCATGAAGGGCCTGTCTGGAATGGATTGAAGGAGAAGAAAAGAGAAGAACTTGATGCGATCATGGCTGCTTATGCTGGATGCATTGACTCGATTGACCAGAACATCGGGAAATTGTGTGAACATCTGAAATCAATCAATCAATTCGATAATACCCTGATCCTGTTCTTGTCTGATAACGGGGCATGCCAGGAGGGGGGGATTCTGGGGCAGGGATCGGAGCAGATGGTCAAACAGCCTCCTCTTGAAACCGTTGCTGGTGTGCGGCTCGGGCAGGCATGGGCGAATGCCTGTAACACGCCGTTTAGGCTCTATAAACATTTTGTGCATGAGGGTGGTGCCTGCACGCCCATGATCGCTTCATGGCCCAACGGAATGAAGCAGATTAAACGCGGAGGTTTCGTGCGAAAGCCTGCTTATCTGCCGGATGTGATGGCAACCTGTGTCGAACTCTCTGGTGCTAAATACCCAACGGAGCTACTACCCTGTGTGGGTGAATCGTTGGTAGGCGCCCTGACCGGCAGTCGTGACGCAATTCATGCTGAGCCGATGTATTGGGAGCATGAGGGTAACGCTGCTATGCGTTGGCAAAACTGGAAACTGGTTCGTGAGTATAAGCAGCCTTGGGAGCTTTATGATATCGGAACCGACCGAACGGAATTGAGAGATCTCAGTATGCTGAATTTAGCCAAGCGGAATGAAATGGTGGAAATGTGGGAAGCGTGGGCCAATAAAAATCAGGTCGCCTTCCCCGAACGATTCAATATGTACGAATTTCTGCGGAAGAAACGGAACGCAGAGCAGCAAAACAAAAAACAATCTAAAAAGAAGCAGCAGCCTTAGTTGGACCCAACGCAATGCGCGGTGGGTGAAGCTGGTGGGATCCAGTACTTTGCTGCTGGTGTTTCGCAAGCCTGGCTGAATGCATTGCCGCTCGTTGCGGGGAAAAAGCAAATGTGGCGGCTAATGCTTGTTCGCTAAGAAGTCAAATGCAACCATCGGTGCTCAGCCGTTGCTGGAGTGGATGAGCGGAATGCCGTAGTACGCGAAGATGCCCGCTGGCAAACGACTAGCTTCTTCATTGCCAAGCGGCTTGTGCTTAACAGTTGCCTCATTTGAGGGAAACCCGTATTTGGCTGCTCCCCAAGAAACGTACGTCGCTCTCAAGCGATATCTTCAGTCAGACACTTCGTTGAGAGTGTTCGCGCCCCTTGACTAAGGTTCACACAGCGTGCGTTACGCGGATAAGTGCTCGTCCATCACTCTTCCGAATCGCAGTAGTCGCTCATCGGTGGGCAACTGCAGATCAAATTTCGGTCACCGTAGGTGTTATCAATTCGTCCAACAGCAGGCCAGAATTTTGAACTTTTCAACCAAGTTGCAGGCCATGCCGCCTGAGCCCTTGAATAGGGGTGCGTCCAGTTATCGCTGCCGATTTCCTGCATCGTATGCGGTGCGTTGCACAGTGGGTTATCGTGGCGATCCAGTTCGCCGTTCTCGATCGCGCGAATTTCTTTGCGTATGGAGAGCATGGCGTCGCAGAAACGGTCAAGCTCAGCCTTGGACTCACTTTCGGTGGGTTCGATCATCAAGGTGCCGGGAACGGGCCATGACATCGTGGGGCCGTGGAAACCGTAGTCAATCAGGCGTTTGGCGACATCATCGATCGTGATACCAGCGGATTTCTCAAAGCCACGGCAGTCAACGATGAATTCATGAGCCACATAACCGTGGCTGTCGGTGTAAAGAATGTCGTATTCGTCTTCAAGTCGTTTTGCCATGTAGTTGGCGTTGAGGATCGCGACTTGAGTCGCCTGCTTCAGCCCCGCACCGCCCATCAGACCGATGTAGACATAGCTGATTGTCAGGATACTGGGGCTTCCGTAGGGAGCTGCCGAAACTGGCCCGATGGCGAACTCGCCAGCGGTATCGGGGCGTTCGACTGGGTGGGCTGGCAAGAACGGTACCAGTTGGGGTGCAACACCGATCGGGCCCATTCCAGGGCCACCACCGCCGTGGGGAATACAGAATGTCTTATGGAGATTGAGATGACAAACATCCGCTCCGCACCGTCCGGGACTGGTCAGGCCCACCTGAGCATTCATGTTGGCCCCGTCCATGTAGACCTGACCACCGTTGTCGTGAATGACGTCGCAAACTTCACGAATCGTGGACTCAAAGACCCCGTGCGTTGATGGGTAAGTGATCATCAGTGCTGACAGATGTTGGGCGTGGAATGCGGCCTTCTCGCGAAGGTCTTCCATGTCGATGTCACCGCGTTGATCGCACTTAATGGGGACAACCTTCATTCCCGCCATTACTGCGGATGCTGGGTTGGTCCCGTGTGCGGACGTAGGAATGAGGCAAACGTTACGAATGTTTTCACATCCTGCCTTACGTGCTACATGTTCATGATATGCCCGAATAACCAACAAGCCTGCATACTCGCCTTGGGCTCCAGCATTGGGTTGCAAGCTGACTGCCGCAAAACCAGTGACCTGACAGAGCCAATCCTCGAGTTCGCGAAAAATCTGCGTGTAGCCACGCCACTGAGTGTCAGGTGCGAACGGATGAATATTGGCAAACTCTGGCCAAGTGACGGGAATCATCTCGCTGGTAGCATTCAGCTTCATCGTGCATGATCCAAGCGGGATCATGGAGTGCGCCAGCGAGAGATCGCGGCCCATCAATCTGAAGATGTATCTCAGTAGCTCTGTCTCGCTGTGGTACGAGTTGAACACTTCATGTGACATGAAGGAACTGGTACGCTCAAACTGGTCCAAGTCCAGCATGCCATCGTCTTGTGCTTCGACAAGAAGTTCATCGACGTCAAACCCCGTAAAGTGACCGAAATTGAACGCAGCCAGCAGATCGGCAATCAAGCTGCGGTCTGCGGTCTCGTCAAGGGTAACGCCCAAGGTTCCATCGGCGTACTCGCGTAGGTTAATCCCGCGTTCGCGTGCCGCGTCTGAAACCTGGCGCGCGGCATGGGTACGTCCCTTACCTAAGCGGATGCGCAGCGTGTCAAACACAGGGCCGGAACTGAGCGTATGGTGGCCCAGTCGTGCCAGCCCACGAATCAAAGCACATGTGTACGCCTGCGTCCGGTGAGCAATTGCAGTTAATCCCTTCGGTCCGTGGTAGACGCCATAGAAGGAGTTGATGATCGCCAATAATGCCTGTGCAGTGCAAATGTTGCTGGTAGCTTTGTCTCGGCGAATGTGCTGCTCCCGTGTTTGCATCGCCATGCGAAGAGCAGGGTTCCCGTGCGAATCCTTGGACACACCGATAATGCGACCCGGGAGTTTGCGGGCGTGTTTTTGATCCGTCGCGATGAAAGCAGCGTGCGGGCCACCCAAACCCATAGGTACGCCAAACCTCTGGGCACTGCCAACACATACATCGGCGCCCCATTCCCCGGGAGGTTTGAGCAGCGTTAGCGATAGTAGATCAGCTGCAACAACGGTCATGCATTTGTGTTCTTTGGCCTCTTGGGTCAAAGCAGAGTAGTCATTGATGCTGCCGTCTGTCGTGGGATATTGAAGCAGCAATCCACAGAGTCCGCCCTCGCCAAAAGAAAAATCAATTTCACTGGTAGGGCCAATGCAGAGTTCAATCCCCAGGCCATCGGCACGGGTTTTTAACAAGGCGAGCGTTTGAGGATGGCAGGCGTCGCTGGCAAAGAACCCTTTTTTGCGGTTCCCTGCCACGGCACAGCACATGGTCATCGCTTCAGCTGCCGCAGTTGCCTCATCAAGCAAACTTGCCCCCGCCAAAGGCAAGGCGGTCAAATCTGAGATCATCGTTTGGAAATTCAGCAGGGCTTCCAATCGACCTTGGGCAATTTCGGCTTGGTAAGGCGTGTACTGGGTGTACCAGCCAGGATTCTCTAACACGTTCCGCAAAATTACCGGTGGGGTTACCGTTCCCGTGTAGCCCATGCCGATGCAGGAGCGATAAACCTTATTCTTGGCAGCGATATTTGCCAAACCGGTGAGGAACTCGTGTTCTCCCCGCGGACTGGGGATGTCCAGCTCATGATGAAGCTGGATGTCCTCGGGAATGGTCGCATTGGTAAGTTCTTCCAAATCCGCGAAGCCGAGTGACCCCAGCATCCTCTCGATGTCCGAGTCGGTTGGGCCTATATGCCGTCTCGCGAAAGCATCAGCGAAATCCAGAACTGAACGCGACCTGTTGGCTGGATTGCTGCTGGCGTGAACGCGTTTAGCCAAATCAGCGGCAGGGTGAATCATAGATTCGTTGCTCATTTTTTACTTGTTTCAAGGTTGTCTTTCACAAACCGTTTTACCCGACTGAGGGTTCTTCAGGCTGCGGTCGTAGATTAGGTCGTGGAATGCGGACGACGAAGCGGTGCGTTGGATTTGCGTATCCCAGTCGAGGCATCTGTGAACTACCAAATCATGGACTGAATCATTTTGGAAGGTGGTGACTCTGCTTTCTTCGAAAAGCAGTTTTAGCCCTCACAACGTCAAGACTTGGATCTTAACCGGCCCAGTACGAAGGACACCGCCATGCAATAACCACAAAACGTCCATGTGGTGAAACCGAAGATTCGCCGCGGTTCTCTCTCAATTGTCATGTTAGGTGACAAGCCAGAGCAAGTCAGCGGGCTAAACCCAAATTTTTGGCCGGTGGCGGCGATTTGAACATTGAGTGGTTGTGAAGGCGTAACGGTTGGGCAAAACCGTTCAGGGTAACTCGCTCTGAACTGCATTTTTTTGGGGCTTGCAGGCTGGGGGCTCTGATGCGGATAAGCTGCGGTGGGGAAGCTAATCTGCGGCAAGCGAGAGTGCCTTGCTTAGAAGTCCGCTTTGTCTGGCAAAAATGGCTGCTGGCAAAAATGGCTGCTGCAAAAATGGTTCAGGGAATCGGAAGCTTCATCCGCTACAATGTCCGCAGCGTCACTCAGACCGCTTCCCGTTTTCTGCTCCAGCAAAGATAGCCCCGCCGTGACAACTAATTTGACGGATCGCATCCCCCAGGTGATTTCTCACTACAGCAGGATGCTGTTGCCCGTGATCGTGCTTTCAACTGCCACTTTCCCTCTTGGGTTAAATGCTGCGGATGCCACCCAAGCACCGGTCGACTTTGCTCGTGAAGTTCTGCCCATCCTGTCTGACAATTGCTTCGTTTGTCACGGACCTGATAGCCATGAGAATACTGACCTTAAGCTGGATTCGTTTGCGGCGGCGACCGCGGATCGCGGCGGTTATCGGGCAATTGAGCCTGAGGCACCGGAGGACAGCGAATTACTCACCCGTATCTTCTCTGATGATGATCCGATGCCACCGGTGGATGCAGAGCGACAACTGACAGATGACGAGCGGCAGGTGTTGAAACGATGGGTTGAAGGAGGGGGCAAATACGCTCGCCACTGGGCCTTTGTGAAACCCCAGAAAAACTTCGCATTTGATGACGCGAGCATTGCGATTGATGAGTTGTTGAGTTGGCGTTTAAAGAAGCAGAGCTTGGCATTTGCCCCGCAAGCAGATCCCGAGGTGCTCGCACGTCGTGTTGCACTGGTTCTGACCGGTCTGCCTCCATCCGCTGAGATACGTGACGAGTTTTTAGTAAATCCAACCCAAAGTGCTTATGAAGTTTTTGTGGATCGGCTACTGGCCGATGCAAAATATGGAGAGCATCAGGCACGTTATTGGCTGGATGCTGTTAGGTATGGCGATACCCATGGGTTACACCTTGATAACAAGCGAGGCATCTACCCCTACCGGGATTGGGTTGTACGAGCGATGAATCAGAATCTGCCCATGGATGAATTTTTTCGATGGCAGATAGCTGGAGATTTATTCGAGCAGCCTTCTTTGGAACAGCGTGTGGCGACGGGATTCGTGCGTCTAAACCCAACTACGGGTGAGGGAGGCGCCATTCCTGATGAATTTCAGATGAAGAACAATTTTGACCGGGTTGAAACCCTCGGGACTGTTTTTCTTGGCATGTCATTGACTTGTGCAAGATGCCACACGCACAAATATGACCCCATTCCGCAGTCTGAGTATTACCAACTGCTTGCGTTTTTTAACAACACGGCAGAGCCGTCCATGGATCGAAACGCTTACGAGTATGGGCCGACAATTAAGGTTCCCAAAGACCAAGCGGCTTGGCAGCGTTGGCAGAATTTGAAGACGGAAGCAGACAGATTGATTGCGACGGCACCATTGACTGAGCAGGATCGAGAGACTCTGGTCGAGTTCGCAGCTTCCCGAAAGGGTTGGAAGAGTGAAAACTGGAGAATGACAAAACTGCTGCCGCTAACTCCGGGATCGGTTCCGGACAAGGCGGATGCAAAAGCAGGCTGGGCTGACCTTAAAAGTGTTCCCGGTGTGCTGGTTGGACGCGCCGCTCGCGGAAAGGCTCCGAATGCGAAACAACAGGTTTTTGTTAGTTTTGACCTTACTGTACCGGAAAATCAGACCATTGAATTGACTTTGGGTGGAGGGCCGGGTTCACACGTCATTCTGAATCAAGAAAACGTGCCCGTGTTTGAGAAGACAACGGCAGCCGATGTGGTGGTTCCGCTGCAGTTGAGCGTGGGGATGCACTCGGTAACGGTTGCGATTAAAGGGTTCGACGGAAACGCTCAATTGCGTTTGCAATTGGATCACCTCTGGGATGCTCTTGGGAAAGAGAAAAATTGGGACGCTTGCCAGCAGACCGATCAGTTGCGGATGCTCGCTAGTGATTCAAATCCCCTTGCCTTTCGGTTGGATGATCGAGCGAAACAGCTTGCCTTAGACCTCATCAACTGTGAAGCCCAGTTCACAACAACGCTTGTTGCAGAGGAATTGCCTAAACCCCGGGAAACGTTTGTTCTCAGCAGGGGAGAATACAATTTGCCGGTTGGCGACGCAGTCGAGCCGGGAACCTTGACGGTGATGGGGACTCTTCCAGGGAATGCTCCAAAAAACCGAATGGGTTTGGCCCGTTGGTTGACCTCGGCTGAACATCCGCTGGTTTCAAGAGTGTTTATGAACCGGGTTTGGCAGCGGGTTTTCGGTCACGGGCTGGTGCGCACTCCAGAGGATTTCGGGTTGCAGGGTGAACAGCCCACGCATCCAGAGTTGCTCGACTGGTTGGCTGTTGATTTTCAGGAGACCGGTTGGGATTTGAAGAGAATGCTTCGAGCAATGGTGATGACCAAGGCATTTCGGCAGTCCTCGGCGTGGCGCAAGGATGTCGATGATCCTGAGAATCGGTTTTTTGCACGTGCCTCGAGTTATCGGCTGGATGCGGAGATGCTTCGTGATATGGGTTTGTGGGCGAGTGGTCTGCTTGATGGCCACATGGGGGGCGAAGGGGTGAAGCCCTATCAGCCGCCTGGAATGTGGTTGGCTTTGGCTCACCCGGGAAGCAATACGAAGAATTATGTGCGGGACCAGGGTAGGTCACTGTATCGGCGAAGCCTGTACGTGTACTGGAAGCGGACCAGTCCCCATCCGATGATGACCTTGTTTGATGCGCCTGATCGCGAATCGAGTTGCGTGCGGCGGTCACGCACCAACACGCCTTTGCAATCACTCGGGATGCTGAATGAAACACAGAGAATCGAGATGGGGCGTGGCCTGGCGGCTCGAGTCCTTGAATCGGCGGAATCAGACTCGGACAGGATCAACTATTTGTTTGAGTTGCTTGCATGCCGAGATGCGAGCGAACAAGAGCAGAAGGCTTGTGCAACACTCATCAGCCAGCTTCGGGACCGTTATGGGAAAAATCCCAATGATGCAGCTAGTCTGCTGGCGATCGGTGAGGCAGAGATCACTAGCGAGCTTTCGCCAGTTGTGTTAGCCGCTTGGGCGCAGTTGGCGACGACGGTCCTAGCCAGCGATGTGGCAATTCTGTTGTATTGAGCGGTTGGTTCAAGGGGCAGGTTTTGCTGGTGTTCGTAGCACCTCTGGTGAGTCCATGAGCAGTTTGCCTCGCGTGCTATCTTGTGCATGCAAGATGAAGGCACGTCAGCGGCGGCAGCGAGCACCATCACTTATCGGGCGAGCTTTTTCATGACACTTTTGATGCGAAGGACCGTTCTTGGCAGAGGGCATGAGTTTGGCATTCGCTATTCGGGGGGATTTGACAGTGCTGAAGTGCGATGACTCTTTGCGGTTCGTCTTTCTTCCATGTTTGCGGCAACTTTCTGATGGGTGCATTTGAAAAAAGAATGCTCGGACGTCAACACATCACCAGCGGTGTTGATTTACAATGCGTTCCCTACCTGTTTTCATGTCCCCGGCGAGCTTTTGGTGAGACGCTGGCCCCGGTAGATAACTGTCAGTTTCCCTCTTGTGTTTTTTGGCTTTAATCATGAAAAGTATCACTCGCCAGTTTTTTGTCCTTGTTGGCAGTGTAGTGATTGCCGCAGTCGCACCCTGTGCAATCATTGCGGCGGATCTCTGGTCGCGTTTTCATGGCCCAAGCGGCCAGGGATATGTTGATGGCGGTCTGCTGCCCGTCACATGGTCACAGTCCGACTATCTTTGGACAAGGGACCTTGGCGCAAAGGATGTGGGATCGCCTGTCGTTCATGGGGGAAACATATTCTACCTCTTGTCGTTCCCTGACGAGAAACAAATCGGGGTCCAGTCGATTGAACTCGCAAGCGGGAAATTGAGATGGACGCGGAAGTTTGAGCAGTCGACACATCACTTGCATAAGCGAAACACCTTTGCATCCAGTACACCGTGTGTTGACGATGATTACGTATTCGTTGCGTGGTCTGAGCCGGACCACACATTTTTAAAATGCTTTGACCATCAAGGGGAAGAGGTTTGGTCCCGTGATTTCGGTAGCTGGCAGTCTCAACATGGTTTTGGGACTTCGCCGGTGGTCTATGGCGATTCGGTATTATTGTTCAATTCTCAGCAGGCTGAACAGCTGAAACCAGGGCAGGCTGCTGGAACAAGTCGGATGATATCGGTGGATCGGAAAACGGGTGCAACTCAGTGGGAGACGGGACTTGCGACCACGCGTTCCTGTTATGGTGTTCCTGCAAAATTTGAATACGAGGGCAAAACCCAGATCGTTGACGCCAACACGGGGGACGGTATGTTTGGTCTTGATGCAAAGACCGGACGCATGCTGTGGAATCTTGAGGTATTTGATATGCGGTGTTGCAGCACGCCCTTGGTGGTAGGTGACTTGGCGATTGCGTCGAGTGGTAGTGGTGGGGGCGGAAACCATCTCGTTGCTGTTCGGATTCCCAAGCAAGATGGTGAAAAGCCAGAGCAAGTTTATCGTCTTGATCGTGGAGCCCCCTACGTTCCAACGCCTGTTCTGAGAGGAAACCGGTTGTTCATGGTGGACGACAAGGGAATCGCTAGCTGTGTGGCGGCCACAACAGGAAGTGTGATATGGTCGAAACGGGTGGGCGGTAATTTCAGCTCGTCGCCGGTTGTGATTGGTGATCGGTTACTGCTGATCAATCTTGATGGGGAAGCTACAGTCTTGCAGGCTGACGATGATTACAAACAACTTGCGAAATTTTCGCTGGGAGCACCTGTTGGGGCGACTCCGGCAGTGGTAGATGGATACATTCTGTTGCGGGTGGGGGAACGCCTCGTTTGCCTCAAGACAAAATAGCTGGAATGCCTGCTCAGCAGTCAGTTTGCTGATGGGGGCTTTGATGATGCGGGCAGGCAACGTTTGACTGTTACGCGAGAGGATGACAACAGGCTTGCCCGTTAAACTGGCTGGCCGTGTAACTTGTGTTGGGACATTATGAGTGCGAAAAAGTCAGGTGGTGTGAATCGAATCGTGCGGTATTTCCTCGCCGGGTTATTTGCGATATTACCGTTGTTGATCACGGTCATCGCAATTACCTGGACGCTGGGGTTTCTCGGCCAACTTGTGGGGCCAGAAACGTTTCTTGGAAATCAGCTCAGTAAAATTGGGCTGAATTTTGTGACCAATCCAATCGTTGCTTACGCGATTGGCTGGGTGGGGATTTGCATTGGAACGCTGGTTCTTGGGTTCCTTGTTGAATCAGGGATGCGGGGCTTGTTCTCCAGAGTAACCGAAGCGATTGCCAAACGGTTGCCATTAGTGGGCAAGGTTTACGACACGTCCAAGCAGTTGGTGGACATGCTCGATACTGGCGGAGACGACAAGCTTAAAGGGATGGGCGTGGTTTATTGCACGTTCGGGGAAACAGGTGGCGTTGGCGTGCTCGCTCTTTTACCCACTCCCGAACCTATCATGATCAATGACAAGCAATTCTATGTCGTACTCGTTCCGCAATCACCGGTGCCTATTGGTGGTGGGCTGCTGTTCATGCCATCGGAAGCGGTCGAACGCGTTGATATGTCCGTTGAAACGTTGATGTCAATTTATGTCTCTATGGGGGTCACCGCCCCTGGGATGATGGAAGAGTCGGACTTGGCTGCGGCAAAAGCGTTTGCCAGTGCCGCTCCGGCAGCGTCGAAGGGTGGGAACGGATAAAGTAAGTTGAGTGATGTAGATTCAAATCTGCCTCCCGACACTGACCGGGGGCATGAGTAGTTGAACTTACTGGACGGCAGTTTGAGGTTTCTTCAGTCAAGACGAGGTGTCTTCAGTCAGGACACAGTGCAGAGCGAATTTGAATGGGGCGGGATTAGGCTGGGCCTCTTGAGATCGTGCAGGACATGGTGGGCTCAGGCAGATTGCACACCCTGCGTGATGACTGGTCCGGATATACTTGCGGGCATCACGTCCATTCGCTTGATATCTTGTGGAATTCCTGCGTTGTGAGGTTTTTGTTGGGGACGCAGCCCCAAGGTTGGTGTGCCGTTCACTACGTAATCGGAAGCTGCGAGGTAGCGTGGTGATGAGGCCAAGTCGACGTCATTGTTTTGTTTCTTTCGGGTTTTGGTAAAGACTGGTGGGTTTATGTCGTTGGAACGATGGCTGCAGGTCGGCTGCGTATTTGTGGTGTTATGCGGAAGATCTGCTAATGCACAGCGGGACATCTCTGGATTTGGGGAGTCATTGCCGGACACTCAATTGCTGACTGAACCTCTTCCGCTAGACGAAGTGATGGTGGCCGGAATCGATCGCTTCGCCCTCGATGCAATCACGCAAACTGCGCGTTTGCGGCGGGCCCAAGGAGTCAAAACTGACGCTGTGACGGAGGATGTCGAAGCTAAGCGGCGGGATTTCGCGACACGGATCGGCGTGGTCGAGACACGGCTCGACCCGACAGGCATTCAGTTGGATTCCAGTACTCAGCAGACGGCTCTGGTGGCTGAAACTGAGAACGTACAGGTGCTGGCCGTACGCTGGCGAGTGTTGAAGGGTTTGGATGCGAGAGGATTGCTTCTGCGTCCAAAAAAAGGTGACGTGATTGCGCGAGTGGTCGCGATTCCTGATGCAGATTGGAC
The DNA here is from genome assembly GCA_003513555.1 of Rhodopirellula sp. Taxonomy (GTDB): domain Bacteria; phylum Planctomycetota; class Planctomycetia; order Pirellulales; family Pirellulaceae; genus Rubripirellula. The sequence continues at coordinate 16,874 of DOPG01000436.1, forward strand.
CCCTGAGATGATTTGTGGAATCGTGCCGAGCAGTCCACCGACAACTGATCATCTCGATCCGAATGGGGATAAGGGGAAAGGAGCTTCGGGAGCTGCAATTCGGAAACCTGCTAGGCGGGCCTCTTCTGTCGCAAGTCATTACGCGATGGATTTTGCTTTGATGGGGTGTGAGGTTTTGGTTCCCACTTTGATTAGCCGTGGGCATGAATTCAGTCGAAACGACGAGATTGGCAGATCAACCAACCTGTCCCATCGCGAGTTCATCTATCGACAGGCGTTCGAGATGGGGCGGCATGTGATAGGGTACGAGGTTCAGAAGATTCTTGCAGCGATTGATCAGTTCGAATTGCGAAACGAAACCAATCAGGTGCCCTGCGTTGTGGCGGGGGTAAGTGAAGGAGGTCTGTTAGCTTTGTACAGCGCTGCTCTGGACCCGAGAATCGACGCAGCGATTGTGAGTGGTTATTTCGATCAACGTGAAAAAATATGGCAGGAACCGATTTATCGGAATGTTTGGGGACTGCTGAAGCGGTTTGGTGATGCGGAGCTCGCGGCAATGATTGCTCCACGAAAATTGTTTATTGAAATGGCACCCAAGGTTCCAGAGGTGCTGGGTGCTCCTGTTGCTGGAAGGAACGTGGCTGCACCTGGGGTGATTAGAACGCCGGCAGTGAATTCGGTGCAGGTTGAAATTGGGCGGGCGCGTGACTTGATTAGGTATCAGGGGGAGGAAGACTCGATTCGTGTAGTTGGGACGTTGCGGGAAGGGGAACCGCCGCTGCAACCCGGACTCGTGCGAATGTGCGTGCAGGAGATTTGCTCGGGTAATAGGGAACCATTGGAGAACCTACAGGAGCTCAGAGACCTGCGCGCGCAATTCTCTGGTGACAGTCGGCAGCAGGAGCAACTGTCTCAGATGGTTGAGTTTACGCAGCACTTGCTTCGGAAATCTCATCGTGTGCGGGAAAAGCGATTTGGGAGGCTCGATTTTTCTTCCGTGGAATCGTTTGTCCGTTCTGCAAATCATGAAAGAGAGCTTGTTCATGAGGAGTTGTTTGGGAAGTTGCCAAAGCCAACGGCGGAGCCAAACCCACGATCGCGTTTGGTGCTGGAGGATGAACGCATGCGCGGTTACGAGGTCATGCTTGACGTTTATGAACATGTGATTGCGGCGGGGGTTCTGCTGCTGCCAAGAGACCTGAAAGTTGGCGAGAAACGACCTGTGGTGGTGTGTCAGCATGGGCTTGAAGGGGTGCCGATGGACACAATCAGCGGGCCTGAATCACGAGGTTACCGTGCGTATAAGTCATTTGCTGCGGAACTGTGTCGACGCGGTTTCGTGGTTTATGCGCCACAAAATCCTTACCGTGGAGGCGATAGATTTAGGACTCTGCAACGAAAGTCGAATCCCATCGGGCTTTCGTTGTTCAGTTATATCATCCCGCAGCATTTGGTCACGTTGCGATGGTTAAGTGGACTGGAATACGTTGATGCTGATCGTATCGGGTTCTATGGGTTGTCGTATGGTGGGAAGACGGCGGTGAGGGTGCCTCCCATGCTGCCGAAGACGGAAGAAGAACCCGGTTACTGTCTTTCGATTTGCAGTGCTGATTACAACGAATGGGTGGCAAAAAACGCCTCAGTTGATGCGAAGTTCAGCTACGTTTGGACAGGGGAATATGAGATCTTTGAATGGAATATGGGGCACGTTGCAAATTATGCCGAGCTGGCAATGTTAATGACTCCGCGTCCATTCATGGTTGAACGGGGGCATGATGATGGTGTCGGAGTTGACGAGTGGGTTGCTTGGGAATACGCCAAAGTGAGGCGTCACTACAACAAACTCGGGATTGGTGACTCAACCGAGATAGAGTTCTTTGATGGACCCCATACCATCAACGGGCAGGGGACCTACCGATTCTTGCATCGGCACCTGAGTTGGCCTGAGTCACGTTGAACTGGTCTGTTCACAGATTTTCGAGGTCCGCCCGCTTTTGCTCATAGGTGTCCTGAAACGCCAATGTGTTTGGATCGGGGATCACTCCCTTCAGTCTGCAGAATTTTGAATACAAGTCGGGCCACCAGTTCCGGTGCTCGGTTAAACCTTCGTCTTTGTATTGCTGCCAATTGCTGAGCACCTGAGACCAGCATTTGTCACCATAGGCCATAGCTTCATTAAGTGAGTTGTAACGCGGGACATACCAGCGGCGTCCTATCTGAGCATGCAGTACTTCGTCGGCCCAGTCAAAGTCCTGAAACAGCTTTGCCAATGGATCCCCGCTCTCGGACGCCACCTCCCATTCGTATCGCTTGCCTGTTTTTGGCATCAACCCCTGTTCGATGAAAAATAGAACGCCGTGGCGCTCACGAGGATTGAGTTGCGTGTTCAGGTTTTTTGACCATGTGAAATTGATTGGAATCTCGGTCCAATCGAGATTCAGTGCCGCAAAACCGATTTCCCCCATCATGGCATGCCTTGCTTCGTCCCACAGTTGGCGAGACATTTCCTTGTGAAATTCCCAAGGCTCGGCTCCGCCCAGATCTGTCAGGATGGTGGCCATCACTTCCGGGACATCGATTTCTCTGAGACGCTTGTAATAGATCATCAAGGTCTTATCTGAAGCCGCGTATTGATCGTCGTAGAGGAAGGCTTCTGGATTCACTCCGGCATTGTAGGGGTCACGAAACCGGTCATCCCGTTGTGGCTCATGCTGATAGGCTTTCTGAACGTCTGGATATCGCAACTCTGGAGGGGATTCTGTGCACGGTGCAGTACCGTCGATTGACCCTGATGACTTGAGGTATGCAGTGAGGTGATCCTCCCAATCAGAGATGTTTGGTTGATCCTCATCTGAGCTCAGGCACGCAACACACTGAGTCCCGGTGTCACACAGTTCTGTCAGTTCGTAAGCCATCAGTTTGGCGATGCGAACCGTTGGGGCATCCGCGATCGGATGCGCATCCACACGCAGTCTCTCGCAGGCAGCGAGGCAAGCCGGCAGGACGACTGAGTAGACGCCAGAAAGAAATTGAACGGTTTCCGGGCATCGTGAGAGTTCATCAAGGGTGCCTTCGAGGAGTGCGTCTGGCACCTTGTCCAAACCCAAAGGGGGTTCGCGCATTTCGCTGACTCGACTGCGTATTGCCGTGACCTGTTCAGCACAGAGGTACGCATGGTGGCTGTAGAGCGTTTTCAACTCGTAGATCGGTTCCCCGGGAATTCTCGCAATGAATGTTTCATGGAGACGACGAAGTACATAGTGAATCCGTTTCAGTCGCGTGACACTTTCGTCAAGAGACCAGTCCGATTTGACCGCCTGAGTCATTCGACAAAGGCCTGCCAATTCAGGAAGATCACGGTAGGTCTTGTAAGGTTCGTTTCTTGGCATGGGCCACGGGGTCCTCAGCATGTGGACATCGACGGGAAAGCCGTTTTTCGATGATGTTCGCGGACGATGAGCAACGCTCTGTTTTGTAGTGTAGTAGGTGCGTGGTAGTGGAGTATGTGCTGTCGCACGTCAAGTGTAGGCCGGGAGCACAAAAGGGTGATTGGATGAATCAGGCTCTATTTTGTACAGAACGCTCGTTGTCATGTTAATGTTAGAATCATTGATGTCTTGCACCAGAATGCCGGAGAACAAGGTGCGGTCGTGAGGCACTCGGTTTTGGCAGCCTGGGAGCGAGCGACGGGTTTCAGTTCTGGATCAAAACTGCTGCCTGTCAAC
>DOPG01000436.1:20794-29381 GCA_003513555.1 Rhodopirellula sp.
CTTCAGTTCTGGATCCAAACTGCTGCCTGTCAACGGCGAATCAGCTATAACTACAGGGCCCCGGCTCGAGGCAACCTCCTACGGGCTACTTGGTTTTGGCAAGGCACTTCACCACTTTCCCGTTGTGCCCGATTCCCACTTGATGACCCCTGAAGTTTTATGAAATTCTGTAAGCTTTTTCTGATATGCGCTTTATCAAACGCCGTCTTTGCCGAGGAAAACTGGCCTGAATACAGAGGGCCAGAGGGCGACGGACATGCCGTGGGGGCGGATTTGCCGGACAAAGTAGATGAGTCTGTCGTGAAGTGGAGAACTGCGATTCATGGCAAGGGCTGGTCGTCGCCTGTGGTGTGGGGAAATCAGATCTGGTTGACCACTGCGACCGAAGATGGCGCACAGATGTCCGTGCTGTGTATCGATCGTACCACTGGGAATGTAATTCATGATCGAGTTCTCGTGGAAAATGAATCACCTGCGTTTTGCCATCCCATGAATAGTTACGCAACGCCAACACCCGTCGTTGAGGATGGACGGGTGTACGTTCATTTTGGGACCTATCTCACCGCTTGTTTGGACACTGCTACAGGCAAAGAGATATGGAGTCGTCGTGATTTGGCATGTGACCATCACCGCGGTCCGGCCTCATCGCCCATTCTTCATGATGGGAAACTTTTTGTCGCTTATGACGGGTTTGATGTTCAATACGTCGTTGCCTTCGATGCGGAAGACGGATCGACTCTCTGGAAAAAAGATCGCAGTATCGATTACGGAACAGACAACGGAGACCGGATGAAAGCGTATTGCACGGCGCATGTCATTGAGGTCGATGGGAAGGAACAATTGATCTATCCTTCCGCGGCTGCAACCATCGCATACAACCCGCAGACTGGTGACGAACTGTGGACGGTGTATCACGCGGGAATGAATGCTTCGGCAAGACCCGTATTTCAAGATGGGCTGCTTTTTATCACCAATGGAAGTGGGGCAATGGTGGCTGTTCGGCCCGATGGACAGGGGGATGTGACAGGGACGCATGTCCAGTGGTCTGATCGGAAGGGAGTTGCAAAAAAATCGTCTCAGTTGCTGGTAGATGGATTGTTTTACATGACCAGCGATGACGGCATCCTGTCGTGCAGAGAACCGGCGACCGGTGAGATGGTCTGGCAGAAACGAGTGGCGAAGGAATTCGCGGCATCGCCAATCTTTGCTGATGGAAAAATATATCTGTTCAGTACTGCTGGAGAAGTACTTACCATCCGGCCTGGCCGTGAATACGTTCTGCTTTCAAAATCCGAACTAGGAGATGGATACATGGCATCACCGGCAGTGGTGGGAAATGATTTGATCCTTCGGAGTAAGAGTCATCTTTATCTGATCCGAAAGTGATCGGGCAACCGCGCGGTGCTGGTGAGTCGCACTTGTGGCTTGCTATTGACGAGGCCATGAGTTTGAAAACAGGCTACCCGAATAGTGCGGGACGTTGTGATCAGAGTTTGAGTTGACAGAGGGCGGGGCAGCAATTACTTTGCGATACAAAGTTGCGTTACGGTCGGAGCGGGTTCAGGCCTTGTGCCGTTTCTGGACTTCACCCAACACTTGGATTCGAAACCAGAATCATGGCGAACCCTTACGAGTCACCTAACGCGTCGGCAGGTGAGCAGGCAGAAGGGGTGCCATCTGTGATGCCGCGTAGGCCCCTGTCGTTGTGTGTTCTCTTGGTGCTGTTCACCGTGACGCTCATCATGGCGGTCATTAATCTGATTCAGGAAGGCGCCGCGAGCGGAGAAAGTCTATCAATCAGGTCGATCTTTTTCACCTGCATGATCGCGGGATTCAGTGGTCTCAGTCAGGTACCGGGGCTTCTGATCGGTGGGTGGCGGTGGAAAGGTAGTCCCAACAGTGCGCTGCCTCTGCTGGTGGCTTCCTATGTCATTGCGATGACCGGTGTGGGAGGGTTCACGCTTTTTGTGGCGCAGCCAGAGCCAGCGGATTCGATGAATAGTGCCGCACACATGCATATTTTTCTTTTCCCAGTGCTTCATTTCGGGGTTTCGGTCTGCCTGTATTTGGTCGCATTTCTGTTCACCATGGTTTTCTTTGTTTATTTGCGCTTCGCGAGTGGAAGAGCCAGTATGGGAAAACACGGGCAGCCTTCAACGAACGAGGGTGGGACGGGTGAGTCGGATGATTGAAAGCGAGAAAGACAGTCGTGGGGTTAAGCGAGGGCCATACAGATCGTTTTCAACAGCACTGGCAAAGCTTCCAGAGACCAAAGCTTCCAGAGACGTTCACTGAGAGGATTTTATGACACCGCTACAGGAAATGTTTATCCCGATTTTTGGCGTTGCGGCAGTGGTCTCCGCTGTGCTTGCCTTCATCGGCGGACGCGTGTCGGGGGTAATCGGACCGTTGGTGCTGGTGTGCATCAGTGGGTTCGTATGTTGGTTCGGGTTGTTCCTGGGGTTAGAGGTTGGGTATCAGGTGTGGCAGTCGGTTCCTGATCCTCCTGCCGAGGCTTTTAGCGATACCGCACCGATGGGGGCGTTATTTGCGGGATGGATCCCCGGCGGTTTATTTGCCTGTTTTTGGTTTTTCGTTTCCTGGTTGATCAGGAAATGCGTCTGGAAGCGTAAAGACGATAAGTTTTCTGCTTGCGATCTGAGCCGATCGGACGCGGATGTCCAGGTTGTCGACACCCGAAACGCGTATCAGCCGCCGACGTCATGAGATCAGCTGGTGAAATTTGCGGGTGGTGAAGAGGAAACTGGCGCTAGGTGCCAAGGTCTGCCGTAGGCGTGCGATCAAGAACATTGAGCCATATCCCAGTGACCTTAGTTGTTTTGTAAGAGCTTCATCCACCGAGAAATAGCAGACGCGTGTTTGTTGTTGGCCGGGATGATGTGGGAAAAAGCAACGCAAACAAAAAAACGGCAGGCGGGAAGTGCCCGTCGGCCGTTTGCGTTGATGCAATGTCAGTGAAAATTGGGCTCTCAAGGATCATTGCTGGCCAGACTCAGCGATACACTGAGTCTGTGTTGGCAAGTCAGTGAAGGTCACTTCCCGAAGCGGTAAATGCTTTCACCGCGACTACTGTTGGTGAGGTAGTAAACCTCGCCGTTCTGGTCTTCACCAAAAGCCAGAACAGCGACGCTTTCTGGAACAACCTGTTCGTTACTGATCAGCTTTCCACTGATGGCGTCGTAGTGAAGTGCCCAGATTGAACCGGTGACGTAGTCTGCGTAGAGGTATTTCCCAGACAAAGCCGGTATACGCGACGAATGATAAACGCGGCCTCCGGTGATTGACTTTCCGATTTGGTGATCGTATTCCCAGACCGGCTCCAAGGGCTTCGAGACATTGGTCGCCGCCTTTCGGTTACCAAAGGCATGCGACCCTTCGCGGCCACTCCAGCCGTAGTTGCCGCCTTTCTTGACGACAATGACTTCTTCCCACAATTCCTGCCCCACGTCGCCGACCCACAAAGTTCCATCCTGCTTGTTAAAAGCGATTCGCCAGGGGTTTCGGATTCCGTGTGCGTAGATTTCGGGCCGCGCGCCGGAAACAGCGACAAACGGGTTGTCGGCGGGAATGCCGTAGTTCTTACCATCGGCAGGGTGATCGACATCGATCCGCAAAATCGAGCCAAGCAGGGTACCAAGGTTCTGGCCGTTGCCGTGAGGATCGTTGCGGTCACCGCCGTCGCCCAAAGCTACATACAGATATCCGTCGGGGCCGAACTCAATCGGTCCGCCGTTGTGGTTCTGGTAAGGTTGCTCAATTTCCATGATGACCAGCTCGGAGCCGGGATCGGCTTTGTTTGGATCATCTTTCGAAACGCTAAAACGCGAAACGATCGATTTGGGCTCGGTTGGGTGCGAATAGTACACAAAGAACTGCCCATTCTTTTGATATTTCGGATGCATGGCCAAACCCAGCAGACCCTGTTCATTGGACCCACGTGTTGAAAAGTCTTTGACTTTGCCGCGGAGGTCCAGAAATAGACTCGATGTTTCAACATCGTGCTCATTTTCAAACGTCCAGATCTCGCCGAATTGGGACGCCGCGAACAGGCGATTGCTGTCATCGTTTGCATAGGTCAGTTCCATCAGACGCAATGGTCTGACTTTTCCAGCATCATTGACCGGTTCCCATTGGTCCCATTTCAACTTTGGAAATGCCAGTTCGCCTTTCAAACCCAGTTTTCCATCAATGGGCTGTGGCACGGTCCCATCGTCCTTGAATTCCCTGATTTTGATATTTCGGTAAGCAACTTCATTACCATGATCCTGAAGGCAAATGTGGCCGTTGCCCGAGGTCCCAAACCCATCAAATTTGGCGAACTTGCTCTTGGCAATCCGGTTTTTCCAATCTGCGTTGTTGAGCTTGAAGCGGTAATAACGGACGCCATTCATGCAGACTTCGCAGTCATCGTTATTGATGCGGATGTAAAGTTGGTTCCATTCACCTGCGGGTCTTGTTGCATCCACAGGCTCTTTGTTTGTTGCCCATTTGGGAACGGTTGGTTGGTAAAGCTGGTATAGCCAGCCTGCTTTCTGAGGATCGTGCCCGTCAACATTGTCTTGAACCTGAATTTCGGGGCCTGTACGCCATGGCGGTCCATCACCTTCAACCACATGGAACATTACACCGCTGTTTCCACCTTTGCTGATCTTGTACTCAAGGGATAACTCGAAGGCGTCATACTTTCCCGCGGTCATGATGTCACCAGCGCCGCGCGAAGAACGAACCAATGCACCGTCGACTACTTTCCAGCCGTCAGAAACGTTGTCCTTCTTGTAATTTCGCCAGCCAGCGGTTGATTCACCGTCAAACAGCAACGTCCAACCGCTTCTTTTTTCGGATTCTGTGAGTTGGTTGATTGTTGCAGCGAATGCTGAGGGCGTCAGCAACAGTGCCAATGCAAAAGCCATGAGCTTCATGTGAATTTTCCAGAGGTAGGAGAATGTGACAGTGAGCTGCCGCGGAAAAGCCGTCGGACTGCTCGTCTGTGGACGTGTGAGGCAAGATTCAAGGAGGATAGGGACCGAAGGAGGCCGAGTTGAAACAACACTCAATCTGTGGATCGTGCACAGCATTATGATTGAAACCGAACGAGTGGACAACAGTGTGGGGTTCAGCCTGTAGGTTTGTTAGACGGAGGGTCCAACCTTTGCCCTGCCATGTATCGCCCGCGGTTGAAATGACAGGGTGGTGAGACGAAACGAATCGTTGCGGTGGCATAAGCAGATGGCGTTTGAGCACCTGTGAATCTAAAGTAATGAGGAATTTGCGGTTTCACCGGCGTTCGGGTTTGCCTGATTTTTGAAGAAAAACATCACTGAAATGGAAAGCGGTATAACCTTGAAGATTCGTCTTAATTACGGCCGTAAAGGACTTCTGGTCGAAATCCCAGATGGGGTGCAAGCGGAGGTGATTCGCAAGCCTGCCATGCCCGTTTTGGATGATCCGCTTGAGGCAATCCAGTCCGCTCTGGCCTCGCCTGTCGGGCTTCGAGGCGAACAAGCCGTGTTGCAGTTGGCGGCAGCTGGGGTGGAAGGTGGCTGGGCCACTGGATGTCGAAGTGCTTGTATTGCGATTTGTGATATCACCCGTCCCGTTCCCAACGGTCTCTTTCTCAGGCCGATGATTGAAGGACTGTTGGCCAATGGAATCCCAAAACATGAAATCACTATTTTGGTAGCCACTGGGTTGCATCGTCCAAATCTGGGAGAAGAATTGAAAGAATTAGTTGGTGATGCATGGGTGATGGAAAACATACGTATCAAAAACCACGATGCTCGTCATGACGCGGGACATGTCCTTGTCGGAAAGACGCCCACAAGAGGTACCGTTGTAAAACTGGACCGTTCATTCGTGGAAGCCGACCTGAGGATCGCCACGGGATTGGTTGAACCTCATTTCATGGCCGGTTACTCCGGGGGCCGGAAGGTCATAGCTCCGGGATTGGCCCACGCGGAAACTATCACAACGTTTCATAGTGCAAGGTTCATGGCCGATTCTGCTGCCGTCGCTTGCAACCTCCGCAATAACCCATTGCATGAAGAGCAGCTCGAGATAGTTGAGTTGATCGGAGGCGCGATGGCATTGAACACCGTACTGGATGAAAACCGACAACTGTCATTTGTGAACTTTGGAGAGATTGTTGCATCCCATGAGCAAGCGATTGACTTTGTGCGGAACTACTGTGAAGTAAAGGTCCCAAGAAAGTACAGGACGGTGGTCACTACAGCCGCCGGGTTTCCGCTTGATAAAACCTATTATCAGACCATCAAAGGAATGGTCGGTGCCACGAATGTCCTTGAGCCAGGTGGAGACTTGATTATTGCGTCCGAGTGTAGCGAGGGTTTTGGCTCGGAGGAGTTTAGTGACTCGCAGCGTCGTTTGGTCGATCTCGGCCCGGACCTATTCCTGAAGCAATTGTTTGAGAAGTCGCATGCAGACATCGACGAATGGCAAAGTCAAATGCAGTTGAAGCCGATGGCAGTTGGGGATATCCATCTTTACTGCCCTGGTTTGTCGGAGAAACAGTGGGAGATCACCGGTGTAAAGCAGATCGCATCGGTGGAACAGGCCATCTTTGAGAGCGTTCAGCGGCAAGGAGAGTCCGAAATTGCGGTGATTCCGGAGGGTCCCTACGTTGAACCCTCAGTGGAGTAAAGTGCTGGGTGCCGGAGTGAGTTGCAGTAAACAGGTTTGCTTGGACGGGTGCTCTGCATCAGTGAGTGTGCCGTCTGTCTCTTTGGCGACGAAGGACACTGTCTTGGGTGCGTTTGTGGTCGGATTGTGTGCCATTCCACGTCGCTAACATGGTGGTACAATGATTGTCGAATTCATCAACTTGCATTTCAAAGAAAGCATCTCTTATGGCAAAAACGATTGGGTGGAGTTACCACCGCAAGGGCTGAACGTCTTGCACCCGTGCGCAGGAGTTTCTTGCGCCCCGTAATGTAAAAGTGACTGAGGAAATCGACGCCAGAAAAGTGCGCTACGGTGATTCAGAAGCTTTGGAATTGCTTGACGGGAAATCGACTCTGTTTGTTGCCAAAGGCAAGAAGGTGAGCAGGGTTGATTTGCGCAAGGATCGTCCGGAGGATACTGCGCTTACAGGGCTGATGCTTGGTCCAACCGGCAATTTACGCGCTCCGACTTTGATTGTCGGGAAGAAGGTAGTGGTTGGGTTTAATCAAGAACTGTATGAAGATGTGTTTGGCGGTTGAATGGTGACCATTTCGGGTTGCTGACGGCAGCGTCTGTCGGCAGTCCGGTTGGACCTCATCGGTGAGGCATCGCGTTGGCGGTGCAAACGGATAGGTTTCCAATCTCACGATGCGTTGACCGAGCACCGACACAGAAAAAGATTTTCTGGGACGCTGTTAGGGTGCGGTTTTGTGGTGGGAATGAATCGAATGGGAGCAGGCACCGCTGGACTAGAACTCTCGTTGTGAATGTCCCGTGTCTGGTTGCGATTTCATCCCGCATCGGATGACTCGTGGCACGGATTCGTCCACGAGAAACGTGTTGGAACGAACGGTGCGGCAACAGGATTCAAGCTTAGGATGACGCATTATCGATCGGGCGGACTGCCGCACAGCATCAATTGCGTTTCGTCCGCGCATCAGGCAGTATCTGATTGGGAAGACAGCGTTGAAGCGTCATCAGCGCGAATCCAGTTCCATAGGGTTGGTGATAGTCATACAGCGGGTAGTCCCACCACGAGCCATCTTTTTCCTGTCGATTGATCATGAGCGCGGCGAGCATCGTTTGATAGGGGGCTTGCTCGTCTTCGGCCAGTAACTTCAGGCTTAGACCTGCATAGTAGTGTCCGTAGTAATAGAAGTAGCCCGCGACCTGCATCCACGACTCGTGAGGTACGGGACGCTTTCGGCCGATGTCGAGCCAGCCATTCCGAACGTAAAGCCGGTAAAGCCAGTTTTTGACCACGTTGTCGGTGATTTGTTTATCACCCCAGTATCTTAAGGCGCAATTGCAGCATTGTGAGCGTCCCAGCGAGCCACCCGGACGGTTGATGCCCCGCATCGGCTGATACTGTAGGTACTCGCCATAGAGGTAGGTGAAGTCCGGTTTCTGTTGACGGAGCAAGGCGGCGATGGCGCGTTTGACGACACGCTCGGGCGGAGCAATCCCGATTTCTTTGGCCTCGGCAAACGCAATGAGTACGGTGCCGTTTACAAAACTGATCGACGAGGATGTGGGTTGGCGTGCTTCATAACGGAAGTCGTAGTAACCCCAGCCACCGTCGACTGATGCGTATTTCGTCAGCTTCTCGTACTGTAGTTCGATTAGGCCCGCGATTTTTTTCTGTAGCGTCTTGTCTTCCGCATGGCGTTTGTGCATTCGGACCAAAGCTTGGATCGAATAGGCATGGCCCCATACGTTGTAAATCGCATCGCCGGTGGCGCGGCGGAGGTGGGGAAGGTTTCCCAAAAGCCATTGCTCCCCTTTTTTAAGTGACGTTAAGGCTGCCGGATCCGCTGATCCCGTTTCGATAAGGGCCGAGACGCAGAGGGCGGTGGTGGCGGTTCGGAATGCATGGTGCGCACCCGGG
>DOPG01000436.1:29578-40905 GCA_003513555.1 Rhodopirellula sp.
TTTCGGAATGCATGGTGCGCACCTGGAACAGGAGCATAGATGTTCAGCGACTTCGTGCGAGTTGCAGAACCCCACGAACCATTCGGATTTTGATCTGCTATCAGAAAGTCGATGCCACGCTGAATGGATTGCTCAATCGTTTCACGGCTAACCGGATCAACTGATGGTAGGTCTGGTCCTTTGCTGAAGTCCAGGGCGTTGGCCAGGATCCCGGATGCGGCATCAGGTTCTTTCGCAAAGCATGGAACCGTAATGATCACACACACGATGATGGCTGTAAGTACTCGGCACATGGAGCTGTTTGTGTTTACGGGCATGAAGTGGAGAGTTGTAAGCGAGGTTTGGCGACTGAAGGGTATGGTGATCGTCTCGGTGAGGCTCGGGGTTGGCGGCATGGTTCACGGTTTCTAGACGTGCCAAGCCGGTCGATTCCCTTCCTGCAGATGAGGTCAAATTCCCATTCTAATCATCGGTTTCAGTGTCTCTGGCTTGGAACAATAAAGCCAAGGGTTTCCGCTACCTAACAGACCGGCCTGTTCATCACCGGTTGATGACTCAAAGTGGTTTTTAGGAAAGTTGATGTCGCCGGGAAGCGATCGGCATTTTTGATGGTCTTCCCCGCGTGACTATTCCTCAAAGGAGAGGTTAGGGCTACTTCTGCCCGTTGGACTCGGTCTTGCTTTCCTTAGAGGCAAACGACACGTCGCACGCCATTGTCGGAGTAAGTGTGTGTTTGCCAGCTGAAAAACTCACAACACAGTCGTACCGTGAACCGGCGTATGGAATTGCTGACACGGACTTTACGGTGCCGGTAGCTTTGAAGCCTTCGACCCCGGGTACGGTGATCGTACACTTGGCACCGGGCGTAACCACGGGCAGGTTACTTTGGGTCAGATCAAGCCGAATCTGTAGTTTGCCAGATGCAAGGACGGTCGCAATAACTTGGCTGCCAGTCACGGTGGTGCCTTTTTTGAGCGATGAAGGTTTGTCGCTGAGTTTACCGCGTGTTAATTTTCCATGTACAACGATGCCAGCAATTTTGGACGCCAGCACAACCTTCTTACGCTCTGCCTTTAATTCGGATAGTTTCGTCTGTGCTTTTTTGTAGGCATCCCGTTTCTTGGTGATCTCTATTTGTGCTCGGGTAGATTCAACACCGAGCTCACGAACAGCCTTCTGGTGTGCGTGTTCAGCGGTTGTGAAGGCTGCCTCTTGTTCAGCGATGGTGCGTGGTAACCCTTGCTTGATAGCGCGATCGACTGCGATGACGGTGCTTTGGTGTCGAAACTCAGCGGATTCAACTGCACGCTTGGCGCGTTTCAAAACGATCTCTTCCGATTCTTCGGTCAGTTCGTCGGCGTCGTACATTTGCTGCAGTTGGTCTAGTTCTTCTTTGGCGTTTTCCAGCGATGCAAGTGATCCTTTGAGAAGATTCTCCTGGGTCTTGATGGTGCGCTCGCGGTCCACTTTGACAAAGTTGTTGTAAGTTTGTTGAGCGGCTTGCCATGTCCTTTCAATCGCACTGCGTTTTAATTTTTGGTTCGCCAGAAATTGTTTGTGATTAAATTCGTCTTCTTCCATCGAGATCGTCGCGAGGCGCATCTCAATTTCAGCGACTTTTACTTGCTCGTTGATGGGTTCACTGTCAAACCAGACAACATTTTGTCCAGCTTTGACGGTGGACCCGTGAGGGATGAGTCGCTCGATGGTGTAACTGGAAATTTGTTCGGTGTCAGCTTCGAGCTCTGCTGTAACAACGGCTTCGATCACGCCTTTCAATTGGGTGGGGCTGGTTCCGGTGTCACTCGCAGAATCCGGTTCTTCTTTTGCACGCAAAGTGCCCGGAGTAGCAAGACTAGCGAACAGAAAGATGGAAAGGAGGCTGAAATTGACGGCTAGGGGACGCATGACTGAATGACCTGTTGCTTATCGAGAGGTACACAAATTCCTGTTTGGCTCTCGATTTTAATCACAGTTGGGATTCAATGTTGGCCCGATTGGAACTGATTGGCATCGAAGGTTGGGTATCGGAAAGACGCACATCGATGGGGGGGTGGGCGTGATGAAAGATTTCGAGTTTTTAGATGTCCCTGGGCATGGATGAAGTGGGTGGAGGTTCCGAAAATTTGTCGAGTCGGGCGGTTGGTGAACAGCGCGTTTGAACACGATACGGACCCTAGTCGTTGACGCACAGCGGTGGAATTCATCTATTCGGTCTGGTAATGCAGGCGGACGACAGCTAGCTTCGCCTGTGTGCTAGTTGAACAAATCGATGTCGGCTGGTGATAGTTGACAAAATGCGGATTTTCTGTTGGTAGGCGGGTGAGTCGTGGGGTTGCAGTAGGGGTTGAGTGAGTTTCCAATTTCCACATTGGGGGGTCAAAACCACAGGTTGCCGAAAATTTTGTCATTTAGCTTGGTTTGCTGAGTGTTCACAAAGTGGTCACTTACGCTGCGTCAACGCGAATTGGCGAGACTTGTCTTGCCTCGCATTTGCCTGTTAGCTTTTGCACTGCTGCTGTCTGCCCCGGTCAATCAAGTCGTAGCACTAGCCTAGGGTAACGTCGTCTTTGGCTGTGTGTTCGAAATCACGCCCTTTGCAATCAACCCCAAAAGGCATCTCTGCCGGTATGAATCAATTAAAACCATCTGTATGTATCGACGCTGTCTTTGAGGGATTGGCCGTCGATGAGGCGATTCAGCAGGTACAGGCTGCTGGGATCAATGCGTTTGAGTTTTGGGGCTGGTGGGATCGTGATTTAAAGGTACTTGAAGCTGCGAGAGATCAGGCAGACCTGGAAGTGTCTGCCTGTTGCACCAAGTTCATTAGCCTTGTTGACCCCTCTGCGCGGAATCAATATTTAGAGGGATTGGAGCAATCGATCCAAGCTGCACGCCGGCTCAAATGTAAGACTTTGATAAGTCAGGTGGGTGATGCAATCGCAAGTATCAGTCGCGATGATCAACAGGCTTCGTTGGTGGCTGGCCTGCGAGAAGCGGCATCGATGCTTGAAGCCGCAGGAGTCACGCTTGTGATAGAACCATTGAACGACCTGATTGATCATCAAGGTTATTATTTAGTCCGCAGCGAGGAAGCGTTTCAGATTATCGATCAAGTCGATTCACCCAACATAAAGGTTGTTTTTGATATCTACCATCAGCAGATCAGCGAGGGGCAACTGATTGCCAATATCACCTCGAACATTGATAAAATTGCCCATTTTCACGCCGCCGGAAATCCTGGGCGTCATGAATTGACGCGCGGAGAGTTGCACTATCCATCGATCTTCGAGGCAATTTCGGCCACCAATTACAGAGGCTTTGTGGGGCTCGAGTATTGGCCTGTGGGAGACGCACTCAAGGGGCTGCGCGAGGTTGCGAGTTGGTTTGGTCAGTAGGTTTGGGCGACTAGGGTTTGTAACTTCAAGTGTTTCTGGTGAGAAAATTTACCAAGGACGACTTGGAATTGGGGTTCCTGACGCCTGGTCACGCCTTTCATGGTTAAAATGCCGCTGCCGATAGTATTCGTCATCCTGCTATACTTACCCCACGGAAGCTTTGCGGCACATTTCGACACTGGGAAGGGATGGAGGCGTTCGTAAATCAACTCGGTAACGAAATTTACAACTTCAACAGCAGAAATTAATGGCGAAACTTCCACCTCGTTTGCAGCGTCTGGCTGACTCGTTGGACGACTTGGCATTGGATGCGATGTTGGTTACCGATGAGATCAATGTACGTTACCTGTCCGGCTTTACCGGAGACAGTAGTTATTTATTGGTGACACCTCAACAAACCACCATTCTGAGCGACGGCCGTTACACAACGCAAATTGCTGAGCAATGCTCGGGGATCGAAACGCAGATCCGAAACGCAAACCAACTGCTGCGAGACGTGGTCAACGAAACGCTTTGTGCTTCTGGAGCGAAACGAGTGGGTATCGAAGCCGATAAAGTTACGCTTGCTGAGTATCGGTTTTTGGACGAGACATGTGCAGGCCTTGAGTTCGTTTCGACGACCGCTGTGGTTGAGAAACTTCGCATGATTAAGGATGAGGGCGAAATTGCCGCGACCCGTAGGGCGGTTGAGATTGCCGAGCGGGTGTTCAAGGACCTGATTCCCACATTAAACAGTGAGAAAACCGAAAGAGCGATCGCTCACGATATTGAGCATCGGATGCGGTTGCTGGGTGCCGAGGGGTGTAGTTTCGCGCCCATCGTTGCAGCGGGGCCGGGTGGCGCCCTTCCTCACTATCAACCGCAGAATTTACCTCTCGCCAATCACAAGTCTCTCTTGATCGACTGGGGAGCCAAATTTCAAGGTTACGCCAGCGATTTGACTCGAACTCTCCACCAACGCGACGTAGGCGACGCTTTTAAACGCGCCTATGAAGGCGTTTTGGAGGCGCAGTTGGCAGCAATCGACATGATTAGACCGGGTGTGCCGGTTAGGGATGTGGATGGGGCGGCACGTGCCGCTCTGGACCGGCACGGCATTCTCGATGCCTTCAAACACGGACTGGGCCACGGAACAGGCCTACAAATCCATGAATCACCTCGAATGTCACCGATCAGTCATGAAATACTTGCCAGCGGCATGATTATCACGGTGGAGCCCGGTGTTTATTATGATGGGGACTTCGGGATTCGGATCGAAGATGACATTTTGGTGACCGATTCTGGCCATGAGGTTCTAAGTAACTTGCCAAAGGGCCTCGATGATTGCCGTTTCATCCTGTAAAACCTTAAAAAATTGAGGCGGCGCAGTATTAAGATTGGGCGTGCGATCCCCCTGAAGCCCTCGCTAGACTGCCTATCTGCCCCAGAGCACTGGTTATCTCATTCCAAACATTATTGATGGCGAAGCAGGTATGACTAAAGGCCAACAGCCAAAGGATATTTTCGACGTTAAGCGGATTCGCGAGATTATCGAGCTGATGGAGGAGCATGACCTAAGTGCGGTCGACCTCCAGCAGGGCGATGAAAAAATCAAATTGAATCGTGGTAGCGTCAGCCCCGTGTATTCTGCACCACCGCCGGTGGCTGCTGCCGCTGTTCCAGCACCTGCTACGGCTGCTGATAGCCAAAGCGATGCCGGTACGATCACGGTGAATGCTCCCATGGTCGGTACTTTTTATGCACGAGCAAATCCGGAATCGGATCCGTTCGTGAAGGTTGGGGACATGGTTTCCGAAGATACGATCGTGTGCATTGTTGAGGCAATGAAGGTGTTCAATGAGATTCCCGCGGAATGTAGTGGGAAAGTGGTTGAGGTCTTGGTGAAAGACCAGGAAGCAATCGATTTCGGCAAGCCGATGTTTCGAGTTGAGCCGAATTAGTACCAGAACAATTGAAGTGCCGCGACGAAGCGGCTTTACTGCAACGTGGTGACGTCACCCGTTGGCGATCGCTGCAGAGCCCGGCTTTTCGTCTGGCCTTGCGGGTCGTTACCTCTTGTCCCATGCGAATCCTTTTCAGCGTTTATCCGTGTTTAAAAAGATACTGATAGCCAACCGTGGCGAAATCGCCCTCCGCATCATTCGCGCTTGTCGAGAGATGGGCATTCATTCCGTCGCCGTGTACAGCGAGGCGGATGCGGAATCCATGCACGTCCAGTTGGCGGACGAAGCGTATTGTGTCGGCCCCGCGAGGAGCATTGACAGCTACTTAAAGATTGACCAGATCATTGCTGCGGCCGAGGTTGCGGATGTCGATGCGATACATCCGGGTTACGGCTTTCTTGCTGAAAACTCTCATTTCAATGAGGTCTGTCGCTCCAGTGGCTTCGAATTCATCGGCCCCAGTCCCGATGCGATGGAAAAACTAGGTGACAAAAATACCGCCAGAGCGATGGCGATTGCCAGCAACGTACCTGTCGTTCCAGGCAGTGATGGGCTTGTCGAAGACGACAAGCAGGCACTCGAGGTGGCTCGGGGGATTGGTTATCCCGTGTTGATCAAAGCCACTGCCGGGGGCGGTGGAAAAGGCATGCGGGTTGCTGAAACCGAGGAGATGCTGGTCTCTGCTTTGAGTCAAGCCAGGACAGAAGCGCAGGCTGCCTTTGGCAATGGGGGAGTCTATCTGGAACGCTACGTTGGGAATCCCCGCCATATCGAAGTGCAGGTGATAGCCGACCATCACGGTAATGTCGTTCACCTTTATGAACGAGATTGCAGCGTCCAACGACGGCATCAAAAACTGATCGAAGAAGCACCGAGTCCAAATCTGCCTGAAGCACAGCGAAAACAGATTTGTGACGCCGCAGTGCGAATGATCCGAGGCGCTGATTACAGCAATGCGGGAACGGTCGAGTTCATTGTGGACGAGAACGATGATTTCTTCTTCATTGAGGTCAACGCTCGTATTCAAGTCGAGCACCCTGTCTCTGAAATGATCACAGGGGTTGATCTGATCAAAGCTCAGATTTTAGTCGCCGCCAACGAGCCGCTGCCGATGACGCAGGACGACGTGCGTTGCGCTGGACATTCCATTGAGTGCCGGATCAATGCTGAAAACCCCGATAAGAATTTCCAACCCAATCCAGGGAAGATTACCAAGCTGTATACGCCGGGTGGTTTGGGAGTGAGGTTCGATTCCCATGTATATGGGGGGTACAACGTGCCACCTCATTACGATTCGATGATCGGTAAGTTGATCGTCTATATGCCCACCCGTGAGGAGGCAATCGCAACCATGCGACGAGCGCTGAACGAAATGCAGGTCGAAGGTATTGCGACCACGGCGGGTTTTCACGACAAGGTGCTGCAGCATCCTGAATTCGTTGAAGGTCGGCACAACACCAAGTTCGTGGAACGCGAGTTCATGGATTGATTCCAACCAATGCTCAAGGTATTTGATTCCGCCGATCCGTTTACGATTTTATTGGCCCTTGTGCCACTAATTGCTTACCTGCTGGTGATCAGCGCAGTTCGGTTGTCTGGTCGTGCGTTGGTGACAACCGGTGGAAGAGACATTGCTGCACTCGCCCTTGCCGTCTCCGGTTTGCTTGCCGTAGGGCCAGCAGAGTTGTTCTTTCCCTCTGCCGCAGCCACTGTATTCGGTCCTGCGGTCTGGATCGCGTTGGCAGTGTTTTATGGGTTGAGTGTTTCACTGATTGCGCTCAGTTTTCCGCCTCGCATCGCCGTATACGGGCGCACGTCCGAGGAACTGTTTGAGCCGCTGCTAGCTGCTGCTCAAACGCTCGATGCAAAAGCACTGGGGGATGCTGCATTGCTTCAGGTTACCCTACCCGATTTGGGAATCCATCTGAGGGTCGATGGGCATCGCGGCATAGACTATGCCCAGATCGTGGCCTTCGAGCCCAATGTCTCTCTCAGATTTTGGAGCAAACTGTTGGGCGCGACGCGTGCCAAGGTGCAAGGTCAAACCACCCCTTTCCCGCGTCGAGGTTTTGCGATGCTCGGTTTCACGCTTATTCTCGGCGGGGTGCTTCTCACTCAAAGTTTCGGAAAACAGGAACTACTGGTGCAGGGTTTTCGGGATTGGTTGTGGCGTTAAGATTACCAGCGTGAACTGGCCGAATTGTCTCGCAATTCCATTCTCACTTGACAGGATTTCTGCAAAGTGCAAGCAAAAGATATCAAGACCGGCACTGTCGTGGTGCACAACGGAAACCCCGTCATCATTCAAGGGATCTCGGTGCACTCGCCCTCAGCTCGAGGTGCAGCCACGCTCTACAAATTCAAGGCGAGGAATGTAGTCACCGGCAACAAGGTTGACCTCACGCTTAAGGGCACCGAGTCACTGGGCGAAGCAGATTTCTCACGCCGAAATGTGCAGATGATGTACTCCGACGCCACCAGCATGTTTTTGATGGATCAGGAAGATTATCAGCAATATGAGTTGCCGCTGGAGGATATTCAGGAGCAACTACCCTACATCACCGAAGGGCTCGAGGGGATGAGGGCGATGATCTACAACGACGCCTGCGTTGGACTTGAGGTGCCTGCTTCCGTTGAGCTGCTGATTACCGAATGTGATCCAGGCGTTAAGGGCAATTCCGCCACCTCGAGAACGAAGCCCGCGACGCTTGAAACGGGGCTCGTGGTGCAGGTTCCTGAATACATCAAGCAAGGTGAAACTCTTAAAATTGACACCCGTACGGGCGAGTACTTATCGCGTGCCTGATTTGCGGTCACTCGCATCCCCTACAACGGAGCGATCTGGAGAAGAAATCAGTTTACGCACTCACTTCCGATTCTTTGGTTTCATTTTTGGCCAACCTGGACGCCTTCGTTCCAATGCAACCGGGGTGGCACCTCCAGAGCATTTTGTGCCGGGGTGCCGACTTCGGACGGTCGAGGCCGCAGTGAAGGCGAGTCGAGACAGCGTCGCTCTCGGATACTTGGGGCCCCCTGTGGGTTGCGGGGGAGAATGATCGGGTGGCTCTGGGGGTGCGGACGCTGCGCGATTTCTGTTTCGAGCAATGTGGGTTCATGCTGACACTTGTTGGGGCCCTGTGTTAGACTGAGGGCTGACTGTTGTCTCGACCAGTTCCAGATTCAAATGCTGTCAACGACACGCAGGGGGGCTGGAATCGAACTGTCTCCCACCTTAGGACCCCCAGCCGGATAAAATCAATGCAGAACAATACTCCCGAGTCAGGTAGCACCGTAAAACGTCGGCAATTTCTTCAGGCTACCGGGGCCGGTGCATTGGCCATGGGAGTGTGGAGTGAGTTGCCAGCTCAGGAATCAAAGTCGCCCAACGAGAAGCTCAAAGTGCTTTGTGTTGGCACGGCAAATCGTGCCTCGGCGGATATTGATGGCGTTCAAAGTCAAGACATTGTGGGGCTTTGTGACATTGACCAAAATTATCTTGATCGAGCCTCAAAACGCTTCCCGGATGCAAAACTGTACAAAGACTATCGCGAGATGATTGCGGAGGAAGCAGACAAGGCGGATGCGATCGTGGTCGCTACGACAGACCATAATCATGCACCCGCTGCAATTCGTGGGATCAATGCGGGGTTGCACTGTTATTGTGAAAAGCCGTTGACACACACCGTGGAAGAAGCTCGAAAGATCGCAGCGGCCGCGAAGGCCAAGGGTGTCGCGACACAAATGGGGACGCAGATTCACGCGGGTGACAACTACCGGCGTGTCGTTGAGATCATTCGAGCTGGGACGATTGGCGATGTGAAGGAAGTTCACGTGTGGGTCGGAAAGGGATGGGGCGGTGGAGATCGTCCTGAGAAAGGCGCCGAACCCCCAGCGAACTTGAGTTGGGATCTATGGTTGGGGCCAGCTCCCGTGCGACCGTTCGCGCCGGGACGTTACCATCCTGCACAATGGCGACGATGGTGGGACTTCGGTCAGGGAACGCTTGGCGACATGGGATGTCATTACATGGACTTGCCATTCTGGGCTCTGGATCTCAGGCATCCAACGTCCATCGAAGCGGAAGGACCAGAGGTACATCCTGAGACCTGTCCACTGGGATTGGTGGTGAAGTATAAGTTCCCCGCTCGCGGTGATATGCCGGCACTTGATCTGACCTGGTACGACGGGAACAAGACGCCACGCGTGGTTGCCGGGGAAAAGGTGCCCGGAAGTGGGGTTATGTTTGTAGGAACCGAGGGGCACATGTTTGCCTCTTACGGTAATTACAAGCTGTTTCCGAAAGATAAATACTCTGACTTCAAACCTCCTGCACAAACCATCCCGAAATCGATCGGTCACCATGCCGAGTGGATCAAGGCATGTAAGGATGGGTCACCGACCACTTGTAATTTTGATTACTCCGGTGCGCTCACTGAGGCAGTGCTGCTGGGGAACGTTGCCTTCCGTACTGGTAAGCAGATTGAATGGGACGGCGAAAACTTCAAAGCGACGAATTGCCCCGAAGCTGATCAGTACCTTCGCAAAGAATACCGCCCCGGCTGGGAAGTTGAGTTCAAAGGCTGAGGATCCGGTGATGCGGTTCTTGGATAAACCACGCGAAGCTTGGAAGCTTGCAAGCGGACTGTGGGGAGTTTCTTGGTGGTAGATCGCTATCGCCACTTACACAATTTGCTTTTTGCGTCGGTTGACGTTCAGGTATGCCATGTTTGCACGTTCTTTGTTTGTGATTATTGGACTTTTACTTATCGTTGGCTGTAACAGCGAAACCAACACGCCGTCTCCTGCCGCGCCCGACTCAGGGGCTTCCGCTGATGTTGTGGAGCCTGTTGCCGCTGATCCGGAGTCTGCGGTAGCTGCGGTAGAGGCGGTTACGACTAAATTGCGGCGTGATTCATCCGGTTGCATCATCGACGTTGACTTTCGTGGGCTGGATGTGACTGACGGTGACCTTACCGCATTGGTTGAGCTGCCCCGGTTACGGGCTGTGCGACTCGGCGGCACGGCAGTGACTGATGAGGGAATGACGACGATCGGGCAGATTGCCGGTTTGGAAGATCTCGACCTCAGGGATTGTGGGATCACTGATGATGGACTCGCGGAACTCAGTGGGCTCAATAAACTAAAAGCGCTCAGACTGTCAGGGAAGAGCGGTGCCTGCAGTGTCAGTGATGATGGGATGCTGCATGTCGCAAAGCTGAAAAATCTGAAAGTGCTCGCAATTGACTACCTTTGGATCAGCGAAGACGGCATCAAAGCGATTGTTGGATTGAGTAACCTACAAGAACTCTATATGGCCGAGACGACCATCGGAAACGAGGCGGTTGAACTGTTCGCTACGTTTCCGAACCTTAAGAAACTGCGTTTGGCTCGGAATCAAATCGATGCCAGTGGCGTTGCAAATCTGCCAAAAATAAAAATGCTGGAAGAGCTGGACTTGAGTGAATGCGCTCAACTGTTTGACGATGCGATGGGACCTTTGGCTGAACTGAAGAATCTGAAAAAATTGAATCTTTGGAGGGTGAATATTTCTGATGCCGGTGTGGAGCCGCTAAAAACTCTAACGGCATTGGAGTATCTCAATCTCGATAACACTCGCTTGAGCGATGAGGGGACAACTTATCTGAGTGGGATGGAAAATCTGACATTCTTGCATTTGGGATCAACCCAGATTACCAATGACGGACTGTCATCGTTGGAAGGTTTGACCAAACTGGCTGATCTGAAGGTGACGCGAACGGCTGTTACCCAAGAGGGCGTGGATCAACTGGGGAAGATGCTTCCGAACACCAAGATTCAGCTTGAGTACATTGAAGGGCAGTAACGGATGCATGCAGGGGGTTTTGCTAAATGCTATGTCCGTTTCTCGCGGTGAGGGACGTGGTAGGTTGCTTGAGTTCCTCTGCGTTTAGAAATGCTACGGCGACCATCGCTGAGGTGATCATGGTTGCAACGTGAATGTGGTGTG
>DOPG01000436.1:41218-50727 GCA_003513555.1 Rhodopirellula sp.
GCGGGTTGGTCTCTCCGTGTACCGACATCTCAGGCGGTCGAATCATGGGGGCGGACGACAAACACATCGTTTTTCAGCCAGCTAGCAGCGCGAGGGGCGCACTCGTTAGATTGTCCACTGGAGTTTGAACGGGCCGCTGTGGTGGTAGCAAGCGACCCTCCCTCTGGATCTCATCAATGGCAGGAATGTCGCGTGGCTGACAAAACAACCGAGTTGTTCCCCGATAATCAGAAGCTTTTCCTGCTAGACGGGATGGCATTGACCTATCGAGCGCACTTTGCATTGGTTCGCAGTCCGCGTTTCACTTCGGGTGGGCTCTGTACGTCTGCGGTGTTTGGGATGGCCAACACTGTGCTTGATATCTTGAAGAGAGAGGAGCCAACCCATATTTCCGTCGCATTCGACACCGCGGAGCCGACGCAGCGTCATCTCGATTTTCCCGAATACAAAGCTCAGCGTGATGCGATGCCCGAGGACATCGCAACGCAGTTGCCTTACATCGACCGGTTGCTGGATGCGTTGAATATCCATGTAATTCGTAAACCCGGCTACGAGGCCGACGATGTGATCGGGACGCTGGCACATCAAGCGAGCAAGGAAGGGTTCCGAACTTGGATGGTGACACCAGATAAAGATTATGAACAGTTGGTCTCGGACGATATCGTGATCTACAAGCCCGGACGTAGGGGCTCCGATCCCGAGATCTTCGGCGTCACGGAAGTGCTCGACAAATGGGGGATCGAGCGAGTGGATCAAGTGATCGATATTCTTGGCCTGATGGGAGATGCTAGTGACAATATACCCGGCGTTGCTGGGATTGGTCCTAAAACGGCACAGAAACTGATCGCACAATATGGCAGCATCGAAAACCTGCTGACTCACAGTGCTGAGCTCAAGGGCAAGCAAAAGGAACGTGTTGAGCAGCAGGCTGACATGGCAAAGCTGTCAAAGCGGCTTGTGACCATTCAGTTGGATGTTCCGCACGATGTGCAATTTGGACAATTGCAGCATGAAGCTTGGGACAAAGCGAAGCTCAAAGAACTGCTGATGGAGTTGGAGTTTGATACGCTGGGGAAAAAGTTGCTGGGCAAGTCTTTTTCTTCCGCAAGTAGCCGCGCAAAGGTCATCAGGGAGAAGCGGGAAACAGAAATTCAGGCCACCCTGTTTGATGAGCCGGTTGATGAGAAAACGATACGTGACGTTCCCCACCGGTATCACACTGTTAAAACTGCCGATGAACGAACAGCGTTGCTTGAGCTGCTGAAACAACAGAAAAGTTTCTGTTTTGACACTGAAACGACAGGATTGGACCCACGTGTTGCGCGGCCGCTGGGCTTAGCCTTTAGTGTGCAGCCTGCTGAGGCGTATTATGTTGTACTACCGGATTTACCAGAGGCTGCTATTGGTGTACTGAATGAATTTGAGCCGGTGCTAGCCGATCATGCCATCGGAAAGGTGGGGCATAATTTGAAGTATGACTTGACTCTGCTTAAATGGCATGGCATCGATGTTCAGGGAGAGATCTTTGATACGATGCTTGCGCATTCCATGAAAGAGCCAGAGATGCGGCATGGCCTCGATTATCTGGCCAAGTTGTATTTGGGTTATGTGCCCATCGCTACTAGCGAACTCATTGGGGAGAAAGGAAAAGAGCAACTTTGCATGAGTGAAGTGCCGTTGGAAAGGTTATCCGAGTATGCATGCGAGGATGCGGATATCACCCTGCAGATTGCAAATCTGATTCGACCTGAAATTGATGCACAAGGCACCAGCCAGGTTTGTAATGACGTTGAGTGTCCATTGATTCCTGTCTTGGTTGACATGGAGCATGAGGGGATACGCCTTGATACGGAAGCACTGGCGATCTTTTCAAAAAAGCTCGCTGACGAAATTGACGGCCTCCGGGAAAATATCTATGAGGCGGCAGGGCACGAGTTTAACATTGATTCACCAAAGCAGCTTGGAATTGTTTTGTATGAAGAACTGGAGCTTGAGAAGAATCCCAAAAAGACAGCGACAGGACAGTACTCAACCCGTGAGGCCGAACTCGAGCGATTATCACACAAACATCAGGTCATTGCCGATGTGCTGGATTACCGTAACGCGCGAAAGCTCAAGTCAGTTTACGTGGATACACTGCCACTCGCCGTAAACGCAGACACCGGGAGGGTGCATACGCATTACAGTCAAGTTTGGACTGCAACCGGCAGGATACAGTCCAATGATCCCAATCTACAAACCATTCCTGTTCGGAAGGAACGTGGGAAAGATATTCGCGCCGCGTTTGTACCCAGAGACGATCAACATCTGATTCTCAGTGCCGACTATTCGCAGATTGAATTGAGGGTGATGGCAGAGTTGAGCGGTGATGAGGGGATGCTGCAAGCTTTTCAAAGTGGTGAAGATATTCATACTGTCACCGCGGCCAAGGTGTATAAGGTCAGTTTCGACGCAGTGACGCGTGAGATGCGTGATAAAGCAAAAACGGTCAACTTTGGAATCATCTATGGCATCTCGGCGTTTGGTCTTCAGCAGCGACTGAATATCCCAAGGCATGAAGCAAGCGAGCTGATCGAGAACTATTTTGAGAAATATCCCGGCGTGCAGGCTTACATTGACTCAACGATCGCCTTTGCAAAGCAGCATGGCTTTGTTGCGACGTGCACCGGACGCCGCAGGTATATCCGAGATATTAACTCAAAAAGTCGAAACGTGGTGAACGCTGCGGAACGGCTTGCAATGAATAGCCCTATTCAGGGGACTGCTGCAGATATGCTGAAGATTGCTATGATCCGCACTCACAAAGCGCTTGTAGAAGGAGGATTCTCTACAAAAATGGTGCTCACAGTGCATGACGAAATCGTGTTCGACATGCCAATTGACGAACAGGAACGTGTCATGCCTGTGATTGAAGCGAGTATGAAAAATACCTTGCCGATGCGGGTGCCCATCGAAGTGGAATTGGGCGTGGGGCGGAACTGGCTCGAAGCGCATTGATTTAGGTTAGTGCGCAGCTTCGTTCGATGTCGTGCATGCGGACCAACAGCAATCGGTTGTCACCTCACAAATGAGAGAATAACACGAATGTGCCCGTTCAGGCGGGAAAATCTAGTGCGGCCAAGACACCCCTCCGGTTTGGATGAGTATTTGGTAAGTTGAGACTCCAGGATGATACGCTGGACGTACACGGTTCAATTCGTTTCGCGAAACAAGTGGACGATATTTGAAGCTCAGATTCTCCCGGCCATCGTGGAGCACGGCTAGGATCTGCTTGTATCTCTGGAATAGGTGTTGGTTGGAGGGTTGCATGTCCGAGAAAATTGCGATGCCGAGCAAGCGTTTCCCCTTTCTCGGAACTCTTACGGTTCTGTGCATCGGGCTGCTTGCGACCTTGGTTGCTTTCGTGTTCGTTCGCCGGAATGACAGCGACATGATGCTGCAGCGTGGGAAGGCGGCGACTGATCTCAGGTGCCGGGTGGTTGAGAGTGCATTCGTCGCAGCAGGTGCAGGAGCGAGTTGGCTCGGAGCTGGCGCCGCAGATTCCAGCGAAGAGATACTTGGGGATTTTTATGAACGGTTCGACCCAGAACTGGCTTGCGGAGAGGCAATGCTCTGTGCGTGCTGGTTACCGCGGTTGAACCACTCGGATCGGACGCTAATGACTGAAGGACTGTCGCAGTCTGAGCCGAGTGACCACGTGTGGACACCAGAAGCCTCTGAGCAAACTGCGGACAAAGAGTTCTCTTTCCCTGCGGTTCTATCGGGAAAAAATGTTGACCATGCCTTCTTGAACGGGCTGGATTTTGGAACCATCACTGCATGTACCGATTCGATGGAACTGATTCTGAATGAAAGCCGAGATTACGCACTTACCAGACCTTTCAAGATTCCGGATCTGGAAGGAAAAACAAAGTATGTCGTTGCATTTTTGCGACCGGTTTATGACATTGCGGATGCGGGGACGTCTGAATCGATGTCGCTGGATTTGATTGGTTCGTCGGCAAGCGGTGAGTTCTTGCATGACGAAAAACGTAGCGTTGTTGCACCGACACTTACAACGACTCGCGGCAGAGAGCAGCAGCTGGCAGGGTTTTACGCGTTGCTTGTCGACTTTGGTAAGTTGATCGATGACGGGTTTGCGCCCTTTAAAGATGCTGTTGATGTTTATTTTGAGCACTCAGGTGATGATGCTGAAAAGCGGACCGTGGCCGTCTATCGTTGGGGAAAAGACGCGACCAGCTTTCAGAGAATCTTAAGTCCCGCGGTGCTGTACGGGACTGATTTCATGGGAACACAGTCAAAACTGGTTGTGCCGTTTGATGACTGGACGGTAACTACCATTTTGACACCGGATTTCATCTATGAAAATTCGTCATCGTTACCACTTTCGATTCTAGTTCTAGGTTCGCTGATCTCCGTGATTCTCGCTGGCTACACAAGCTCGATGGGGGACCGGACCACAGAGATTGAGGAGATGATCGAAGCAAGGACACGGGAATTAAATAATGCGAAAGATAAGTTTGCAGTGGAACATTTCTTGCTTAATACATTGTTGGAGCATTCGCCTGACTTGATCTACTTCAAAGATGCGGAGTGTAAGATTGTACGGGCCAGTGCGGCGATGGCCCGTCATCTGGGCTATGAGGATTCGTCCTCCTTGGTAAACATGTCGGACTCTGATTTGTACAGTGCAGAACAATCCGGCGAGTACATCGCTGATGAAAACCGAATCATAGCGACCGGCACGCCGATCATTGGAAAAGAGGAGTTGCAATTCTCAGCTGAGGGTGAGGAACTTTGGGTTTCCACTAGCAAAGCACCGTTGCGAACTTCTGAAGGAGAAATTGTTGGGCTTTTCGGTGTTGCACGCGACATTACCGACTACAAAACCGCCCAGGATGCGGCCGAAGCAGCAAGTACCGCCAAAGGTGATTTTCTTGCAAATATGAGCCATGAGATCAGGACACCGATGAATGCGATTATCGGGATGACTGACCTTGCATTGGAGAGTGGTGACGAGCGTGCAATGAACGAGTATTTGCACGTGGTCCGCGATTCTGCAGAGGTGCTCTTGGAAATTGTCAATGAGATCCTCGACTTCTCAAAAATTGAAGCCGGTCGACTCGACCTCGATGATCGGGATTTTGATATTCGCGAGGAGGTGGCTGCGGCCATGAAGCCGGTCGGCGTGCGTGCTCAATCCAAAGGCTTGGAGCTGACATGGAATGTGACGCCCGGCACGCCAAGCTGGGTACGCGGTGATTCAACCCGTTTGCGTCAGATTATTGTGAATCTGGTCGGGAATGCAATCAAGTTCACTGCCGCTGGAACTGTCAGTGTCGATGTGTCCGTCCAGAAGTTGAGAGATGATGCGGTCACCTTGCATTTTGTTGTGAAGGATACGGGGATTGGTATTCCCGAAGAGCTTCACGGAAAAATATTTACTGCATTTGAGCAGGCGGACACGTCCACAACCCGTGAATTCGGTGGAACCGGATTGGGACTTGCAATCACCAGGAAGATTGTTGAAGCGATGAATGGTGAGATTTGGCTCGAGAGTCAGGCCGGTCTGGGAAGTTCGTTCCACTTTACGGTGCTACTTGGAATCTCAGAGCAGCAAGCTCTACTTGAAGGTGAAACGCCGGATCTTTCGGGTCTTGTTGGGGTGCTCGCGGATCGGGATGGGGCTGCTGCGGAGAATCTCCGAGCTAAATTAGTGGGTTGGGGCATGCTGGTCGAGGTTGCTGAGGATCGGGAAGCTACACTCACATCTCTTCAGCGATGGTCGGCTTCACATTCGGTCCTACCCATTTTGATCATTGATGTTCATATAGGTGGCAGGAATCTCGAGCTGTTAGGTGATCATTCTGAGGCGAATGCGTTGCTCAAGCAAATACCGGTGATTTATTTGGCGGCGGAGGATGGGGATGGTGAATTGGTGCGGAGCAACGCTATGCAGACCCATTCTTGTGTGAACAAACCCATCGTTGACACTGAATTAGTGGCGGCGTTGATGCGTTGCTATCGACAATTGACTTCCATGTCTCTTGTGGAGGACATTACTGAGCATGAGAACACCGGTGTGAAGAGTTTGCGAATCTTGTTGGTAGAGGACGGGATCGCCAACCAGAAGGTCGCTTTGGGTTTGCTGCAACAATTAAACCACGATGTCGTGGTCGCCAGTAACGGTCAGGAGGCAGTTGAATTATTCACAGCCCAGAAGTTTGATGTTGTTTTGATGGATATTCAGATGCCAGTCCTCAATGGTTTTGAGGCGACAAGAAAAATTCGTGGAGTCGAGGCAGGAAGGGGGAGTCATGTTCCGGTGATTGCGATGACGGCCCATGCGATGAAAGGGGATCGGGCACGGTGCATACAAGCGGGGATGGATGATTATCTGCCCAAACCTGTGCGGAAACCGGACCTACATCGAATGTTGTTGGAATACTCGGGGGAGGATGGCCAGCGGATCATGAGAAGTCGAACTGGGAAGTTGAATGTCAGGGATGTGTCTGACACACGACCGACCCAAGGTGGCGAACGTTTCGATGAAAATGGAAGCGTGGTGGTGGTTGATTGGGACGCCGCCTACGCAAATAGTGCTGACGACGCTGAGTTGTTTGAAGTGGTGAAGGACTCCGCCTTGGAGGAACTCCCGCTTTTACTCGAAAAAGTAAGCCAGGCGTTGCAGGCGGGATCCAAAGTGGATGTTGAACGGCATGCTCATACCTTAAAAGGGGTAGCACGTGTTGTCGCGGCGGTGAGGACGACAGAGGCGATCGAAAACCTGCGGACGGCCATGCAGCATCGTGACGTCGCGGTAGCGGAGGTTGCACTAGGCGACCTGAGTGAGGCCGTTAATGAGCTTGTTTCGGTGTTGCGGGCAGGGCCTGCAAATCATCAGCCCGAAACGGAGTAGCCTTGAATCGAGGGGCAAGAAAGCTAGCGAGTAGCACTCGTGAGTGCGGGCATTATCAGATATCTGCATCCGCGAGTGTTTTCCCCTCGGCAGCTTGTCTTTCAGCTTCTTTTAAACTCGAAAATGTCTTCCATGCTGGGTGTTTGTGCGGTGGACAAACGCCCTGAGCGAGATCCAGAATCTCGACAAGGTTTATTTTGTCGGCCGGACGTGCTAGCGTGAATCCAACCTGCGTATCAGTCAGGTTCACTTGTCGTAACAGGTTTGCTTCAAGTAGATGCGAGACGAGTTCGTGGATAGTGCGTGTTGACAGTCCAATTCGGTTGGACAATGTTTGATGATCCAGAACGATGCCGTCCTCAAACGAGTTTCCTACTTCGCACATGATTGGCAGCATCCAATCGGGGTCGCCATCAATGGTTGCTGTGTCCTGATTGTCGAATTGATCTGGAAGGTGACCTCCAAGAGCCTGAAGGGTATAGGTAAGGATAAGTCCGAACAGCACGACTAGCCAAGTCAGGTAAATCCAAAAGAGGAACAGAGGGATCAATCCCAAGGATCCATAAACGGAATACGGCACGGCTTCGGACAGGTAAATCTGGAATCCATACTTGGCAAGTTCCCATAGCAGGGCACTGACAGCAGACCCGATGGCTGCGGCTCTCACTGACACGCTGGTGTTGGGCATCAATGCGTACACAAGAAATAGCAGAATCCAGCTTGCGAGCAGAGAAACAAAATGTGTCATCATCGGTTTGAGGGTTTCACTGCCTTCCATGTTGCCAAACCACTCAACTAACTGTCCTGACAAATACAGGCTCATCGCCAGCAGGCCACCACCCAAGGTTAAAATCGACCAGTGAATAGCAAGCCTGAGATGAGGTGGTCGTTGGGAGGGAGCTTCGTAGATTCGATTGAATAAGTGCTCCGCGGCATTGGCAAGTGCAACCGCTGCGTAGGTGAAAAGCAGTAAGCCAAACACGCCGATTGAAGCAAAATCAACCGACGATACTTTGTCAGCCAGGTCGTGTAGGGTGCGGCGTATGCTGATTCTTGCTTGTTGGGCGGCATCTACTTGGGAG
This sequence comes from Rhodopirellula sp., assembly GCA_003513555.1. Taxonomy (GTDB): domain Bacteria; phylum Planctomycetota; class Planctomycetia; order Pirellulales; family Pirellulaceae; genus Rubripirellula. The sequence goes on from DOPG01000436.1 coordinate 49,220, forward strand.
CTGGTATTTGCGTTGAGCTGAGTCTCGGTTCCATGGTCCACGGTGTTGGGTTCGATATCGGTGACCGCTGTGTTTGGGGAGGTCGCATTGGTTGAATCTGTTCCCGTAGGTGCAGCCGACTCTGAACTTGAACCGTTGGGTATCGTCTGGTCGCTGATCGTGGAGGAAGGAGTAGATGGTAGTGTGGGTATGGGTGTGATCGCCTTGGATGAAGAATCCAAGGCATTTGGGGACTCGGGGGCCTTTTGCTGTTCGGTCCCGCGAGTCGGTAGCGTTGTTTGCTCAGGAACTGTTGCCGTTGGCGCGACAGATAGAGGGACGGGGTCAAGGAAGTCCGCGGACTGCAGTGGCGCATAGCCTGCGGCGACATCCGGAACTCCGAAGAATGAAAATAATTGGTTTTCCACTTTGGCCTGAACATCTTCCAATCCACCCACCACTCTGAACATGACGAGTCCAAGTACCACCACTGGGATCAAAGCGAAAATGGTGCGGTAGGTAAGTTCAGCAGCCATCCCGTCTGCTCGCTGTCGTTTTAACTGGCCATAACAGTAGACGACGAGCTCGATGCTTTTACGAAGAAACTGCTGACCTCGTGAAAGCTGTTCCCGTGGGCTGCGGATCGCTTCGATGAGGTAATTGAGCAGTCGGTTCATCTGGCTAAGTGTTTAGAAACGTTGGATGAAGGATACTGAAAGATCGGCTTGGGGCTTTTCGCACATCTGAGTTCAATGACGGTGCTAAACGACATACCGAGGTGATCAAGTTAATATTTACTAGATGGGGTTGGGGCAGGTCGCAGATTTAAGTGATACAGAATGAGACTTGGCACAAGATCAACACGATGATCGATGCAGGCATTGAAGTAAAATGCGGATTTTCTCAACTGCAGCAGACGCCCTCATCATGCGTCCTGGTGAGAGCACGCTGGCAGAGCAACCGCTGCCAGTTTGTTTTGCAGGCATGTGTTTTTGAAACAGACAACGGATACCAGCTTAATTGCTCAAGCTGGTGTCCGGTGGTTGGTCAGAGTGATTCATCTACCTGTTTTTGGTTGATTTCAACAATTTGGGCAGGTTGTGCCGAATCTCGGTTATTTGGGCAGTGGTCACACGCCCCGATCTGATCACTGCCCGATGCAGAATGCAGTACTCGGTAGATGCGTCTGGTCAACCATGCCGCAGCGAGCAGCACGATCACGAATGCGACGAGATCTTGGAATTCCATCCGCTTGTTGTTTCTTGGGATCTGGGAATGATTTAAAGCAGTTGGCTTGATACGGCATAGGTAAGCCAAGCCCCAAAATAGGCCAATAGCGTCATGTAAGCAAAGCTGAGAAAGGGCCAAAACAGTGAGTTGGTTTCTCTGCGGATCACCATCAGGGTACTGACGCATTGGGCACAAAGTGCGAAAAACACCATCACAGAAAGGGCGACGGGGACGGAGTAGACGGGGGTTCCATCGTCATAGGTCGAGGCTTGGAGCGCCCCAACCAGTCCCGCTTCTTC
>DOPG01000163.1 GCA_003513555.1 Rhodopirellula sp.
GGGCCGGAACCCCGGGAATCCCGGTAGGAGACCATGATGTAAATTGATAATCCGACCACCCGCAAACTGCCAGCAGGTCTGAGCCGGCAGAATCCTCATGTATCGCGCGAGGACCACGTAGTCCACATCGAACTCGTCCAGGATCTCTGTCATCGCGTTGTCATCGGCCACGCCGCGGTCATCGCCAATCATGCGAAATGGAATATCAAATTCATCCGCTAATGGACTGAGCTTGTCCCGGTTCGAAATCAGGACCGCTGCTTCTGCTGGGATCAGTTTGGATTGAATCGCTTCTAGAACCGCACGTGGAGTGTGTTCAACATAGGTGCAGCAAACCGCGACACGTGGGCGTTTAGCACGGTTTTCACTGCTCCAAACCCGAATGGCCAGCGAGGTATGCTCGCCAATCTGCCGCATCGCATCGGTCAGTGGTTCGAATTCCTCAGCGTCAATGTCAATTCTGCACAGCATGGCGAAGATATGTTCTTCGTCGTGGTCATACATCTGGATTTCTGCAATCCGAGCACCGCGGCCTGTGACATGATGAATGATTGGGTCCGCCAACCCGACGTTGTCAGGCCCTAGGGCAGTGATGATGACTTCCATTGATTCTCTCCGGACGCTAATCCGTAAATGCTGATCTGTAATTGCTTGTGATTGCGATCGGATACTTGCCGCCTGCGTGACGCGACGGCCGGCGACCGGCAGTAGTGTGTGCCCACACCGCCCTGCGAGCTCCCATTGTGGATTCTTTCATGTTGTTTGCCGACCCCGCGGCCCTCATGAAACTGAATCGCAGCGGTAGCTGTATGAGTGCTAGGTGGGGATAATAACTGGTTTTTTGGCAGTTGGTTTCTGGGATGTCTCGGTCTGGCGTTGAACTGCGCTGGAAAATTCTGCGTTCAGGGCATTCTGCTGGGGGCCTCGTCGCTTAAAGGTAGCAGTTTTTCAGAAACCTTGGTTCTGAAATGTGCTATCGCACAAGGTGAGTGTGGGTTTAAAAAGTGCAGTAAATCGACGCTTTAGATGCCGTCCGTCGCATTTTCGTGCGTATTACTTGGTGAAGGTGGCACGTGCAAATGTTGTCTGATTCAAGAATCGTCTGTTGGTCTTACGTGTTTTGAGTATGCATCTGCTTTGCCTTTGCCGTGGTGGGCTAGCACATTTCTGCTTCCGGAGGCTGGTAATGTTGTCTGTTTTTTCCTTAGATAGCCATTTTTTGCGTCCTCGTCTGCTCCGCCGTCTATGCTGGTTCATAGCGACAAGGGAGCTGTTAAACTGAAGAGTCAGGCGATTCAAATCCACTGATAGGTGATTCACTGTCTGGCGAACCATTCAACCTGTGTGGAGATTTTTTGTTTGCAGGGGTACGAGTTAGGGCCGCGCCGGATTGATCCTGCCTGGGCTATGTAAACTTGATGTTGGCGGCGTTGAATCCGGTGTTGAATCCGGCGTGGCCACGTTTGGTTGGGGCTCGTTGAATCCTGTTGTCCAAGCCTGTTATCTGCTTTTCTCATTCGTAACTTTTGCCCAGAGCCGTTCTGTTGTCCGCGATTGCACCGCCTACGAAACGACGTCGAAGTCAACTGCCAGCTTCGGCTAACCTATGTGATTACTGCACTGCAAAGTGTTGCCATTACTTCGCCTTGGCAATCGATGAGCCCGTGAATCGACGAGACTTTGATTTTATGCGATGGTATTTATTGCATGATCGTGCAACCGTTTTCGTGGATAATGATGATTGGTATTTGCTGGTTCACACAACCTGCAAGCACTTGAGAGACGACTATCGGTGCGGCATTTATGAGACTCGACCACAGATTTGCCGCGATTACACGACCGATGAGTGTGAGTTTGAAGATGACTGGTGCTACGAGAAGTATTTTGAGACGCCAGAGCAGCTTGATGAGTACGCTGACGCACTATTCGGGCCACAGTTCCCGGATCCAAATCTCAAGGAATCGGAGGTTTTGCGTAGTCGGCGTTCAACAGCACTGCCGATTGCGTGAATCGTTGAATCCTGTAAAACGGTGAGTCAAGCAGCGGGTAAGGCCTTGCACATACTTATCACGCTGGCGAGATGCTGTCTCGCCCACTAGCGTGTTTCGCCGATGCTGGTGATTTCCCGCCCCGAAAAAATCCTTCCAGCCCACTCCAGAATTCCTTTCATTGCCACACATGTCGCTAATCCAACCACGCACTCTGAAGGGTTTCCGGGACTACCTTCCCTCGGTGATGATTCCTCGCGAGCAGATGATGCAGACGGCGAGGGAGGTTTTTCGTTCTTTTGGTTTCGCGCCAATCGACACACCTGTGCTCGAGCATCTTGAGATTTTGACCGGGAAAGGAAGCGATGAGACCGATCGTCAAATTTATCGTTTTCAGGATAACGGTCGACGTGACGTCGGCATGCGATTTGATTTGACAGTGCCACTTGCCCGATTCGCGGCACAGCATGTCAATACATTGGGGACACCTTTCAAGCGTTATCATATCGCTCCGGTTTGGCGTGGGGAGAATCCTCAAGCTGGGCGATACCGTGAGTTTGTGCAGTGTGACTTTGACACGATTGGCACAGAATCCGTGTTGGCGGATATTGAGGCTGTGGCTGTGATCAACAATCTGCTCGCAACGATCGGGTTTGATGCTTTTACGATCAGTATCAACAATCGTGTCATTTTGAGCGGGCTGCTGGAACAACTGGGGTTATCCGGAAAGGCTGTTCCGGTTCTTCGCAGTCTTGATAAGCTTGCCAAAATTGGTCGCGAAAAAACAGCAGCTGAAATGTGCAAGGTTGCCGAAATTGAGGCGAGTCAGGCGGATGCTGTTTTGGCATTGGCTGAGTGCGTAGGTGACGCTGATTCTATCTTTGCTCGGCTGCCAGAGATTACCGGAGGAAATGAGATTGCGGCTGCCGGAATTGAGCGTTTGGAACAAATCTACAAAGGGGCACTGGCGTCTGGGGTCCCTGCGTCACGCCTGAAGCTTGATGTCTCAATCGCTCGCGGGCTCGACTACTACACCGGGGTTATCTTCGAAACAACGTTAGATGATCTGCCCGGAATCGGAAGTGTTTGCAGTGGGGGGCGTTATGACAATCTGGCGGGTCTTTACACCAAGCAGCATCTGCCTGGCATTGGGGCCTCGCTAGGACTGGATCGTCTTTTAGCGGCCATGGAAGAGTTGAGCTTGCTGCCGGATGCTTCGACGCCGGCTCCCGTTTTGATCGCCTTCTTCGATCGGGACTTTCGGGATGATTATTTGCGATTGGCAAGCAATTTGCGGGCTGCAGGTGTTTTCGTCGAGGTTTACCCTGACGCAAAGAAGCTTGGGGTGCAATTGAAATACGCGTCGCAGAAAGGATTCACCGTTGCCATCATTGCCGGTGGAAATGAATGGGGTGAGAGGCGTTGCCAAGTGAAGACGTTAGCGTCACGCGAGTCGGTAGATGTTGCCTATACGCACGAGAGCCCTAATGCGCTTGTCGATGTGCTGCAGAAAATCATTGCGGATGCGAACTGAAGCATTCGATCGTATCGACGACTTGCTGCAAAAACTGAGGTGGTAATCTGTCGTTGTGTCCGAGGTCTGGTACCTCTATTAGTTTTTTCTGATCACAATTCGCCGCTTGAAAAAGTCGCCGGCCGCTTTCGATTGGGATCACGTTGTCATTGGTTCCGTGGATCACGACGATTGGACCACGGTAATCATTGATTTTGCCAGCTGAATCAAAGCGATTCTGCATGATCAGCCGGACAGGAATCCATGGGTATTGCCGGCTGGCAATGCCCACCAGTTCATCGTAGGTGCGTTCAAGTATGAGTGCTTTGGCACCGCCATTGGCAGCGAGGGCGACGGCGCATCCGCCACCCAAAGAACGGCCGTATAACAGGATGTCTGACTTGCCTATTTCAAAAGTATCACATAGGTAGTTACGAGCAGCCTCGCAGTCGCGGACTAGCCCGCTCTCAGTGGGAGTCATGTCATCTTCGTAACCACGGTACTCGGCCAGTAGGACAGTGGCGTCAAAAGCACTGCTGAGCCGCTCTGCCAATTCGTCGAGACGTTGTGCTTTAGAAAAATTGCCGTGCATGAACAGCAGATATTGTGAACAGTTCGTTCGCTTGAGTAATCTACCTGTGAGCTGGTTGCCGTCGCTGGTTGTGTACTCGATCGGTTCTGTCGACATGGTCTTATTAACAGGCGTTGTGGTGACATAGGCTCCCGGATAGACAAGCCTTGTTTCCAGTAACGCAAGTGCGAGTACGACGATTCCGTAAACAGCAAAGAAGGTGCACGCTGTTCTTGAAAGGTAACGGCGGAGTCGGGTTGGCTTTGTCTCGGCAGTCATTGGTGATGCCTTTCAGAACGTGTGCAGTGGGCGGATTTCCGTAGACATCTCAATCCGGACGGTTCCGTTTTTCCAGACTCAGGCGTAATCGGAGTGCTGGGTATGATCCATAGCAATGTGTTGCTCCGGCAGTCGCCGGTTTCAGTGGGTAAATCTCTTGCTCTGCAAACAGGGCAGTGGTTTTTTGGCTGTTGTCAGTGTGCAGTTGTGCGGCGTGCCGCTGAGCAAGGTTACCACTCTGGCAGGGCTAGCGTCAAAGTGCCTGGGTGGCGTGTGCAACCCACAACGGATCTTGGGATGATTCTGACATCTGGTTAAGGGGGACTGGTGCATGTTGAGTAGAGCATCGGGAGAGAGACAAAATCGTCTTGAGACATGAAATACGTTGTCAGAAAGGCTGAG
>DOPG01000351.1 GCA_003513555.1 Rhodopirellula sp.
TACTAGTTCCTGCGCCGTCATGCCACCTTGGACGCTGCTCCGGGTGGGAGTCGTTGAGGCCAGTGGCGAGACCGTGCTGGCCGCGATTCTAGGTGGTGCGAAAGTTGTTACCGCCAAACGAGAAGGTTCAAGATTTTGAAACGGAGTGTTGCCGTCCAGAGGCTGAAGTCTGGCGGCCACATCGGCCGGCAGATTACTGGGGCTCAAACGCCCCACCGGCTCGTAGGCGACAGAATGTTCCCGCGATGTGCGAACTGTCTTGGTTGGTATCTCTAGTGTTCGATTTTCCGCGATCCACTGAGTGGTTGTCTCGGTCCTGTGGACGACTTCCGTTCGGGCTTCCCACGTTGTGAGTGGTACTTTTTCATAGCGGATGGATGGTGGTCGAAATGGATTCCAGCGGCCTGTCAGTTTTGGCTTCCATTTGTATTCGATCACCGGTCTCATCACGGTCCGGTTTTCAGGCTTGGTTTCTGTGACCGTGTGAGGGCGATAGACGACTTCACTTTTTTGGCTGTATTTCGTTTCGACCACGGGCTTTTCGATCGTTCGGTTTATCTTCCGGTAAACAATTCCCGTTTGGGGGTCGGTGAAAAAGCCTGTTTGGGCAGTTGCCTCAGCCGTCAATGAAGTGATGCTGGTTGCTGCGGTTACCAACACAATGAGTTGGAAGACAGCCTTGGATAAGATCCGACCAGTCATGGCAATCCCTCGCCTGTGATGCGGACAGATGGTTGTGAGCGGGGTGCTGGGGTAACCTTGGGTGGGATTAGCGCAGGGGCCAAATTCCTTTGAAGGTTAGTCTTTTCCTCTCCATTCTTGTTCGGTCCAAATAGACATTTCAGCTGAGAGAAAATTGATGCTCGAATCAAAATTGCTAGACATGCTGCGTTGCCCGATCGACGGTTCCCGCTTGCAACTGCTAACCAATGATGAGGTTTTACGCATCAATGCGGCAATTGAATCCGGCAATTTGCGAGATCGGCTCGATCAACGCATTGGCTGTCCTTTGGATGCCGGGCTGCTGAATCAACAGGCAAGTCGGGTTTATCCCGTTCGTGGGGGTATCCCGTCGCTTGTCGCTGACGAGGCGGTTGAGCTGTCGGAGCGATTTTTTGACGAGGGCTCATGCGGCTAGATTGTTATAGGCCGCCACCTTGGCGATGTTGCCATTTGCTACCAATCCGTTTGGGCTGGACCTTGCTAGTCATCCTCCGGGTTTGTGTCACCACACCAACGAGCCAGTGACTTCAGTATCTCATTCCGACCGCTCGTGTTCGTCCACAGCGAGTCATCCACATCCAGTCTGACCTCGTAGTCTCCCTCGTGCATGCATTCAGGTTCACCGCAGAAGTGAGGGACATCGCTGACCCACACAACCCGATAGAGCGGGATGTGCTTATCGTCGATCTTGATGAGTGGTGAAGTCATGGGTTCAAATGTTAATCGTGAGCGATTGATAAAAGAGAGATATCGAAACTTTTCGTGTAATAAAGCAGGATTGGTTTAGCAAGCAGTTTGAATTAACGATTCTCGTTCTGTCATGCGGTACGGTTGTTCCGTTGGCCTTCATGGGTCAGTCTAGAGCTGACCTTGCCAAATCTGAGGTGGTAAGCTCAGTTGTCTTCTCCCATTTCTTTGCTTCGTTCTGCCGAAGCTGCCACTGCTTCAATCAACGCGCCTCGGATCCCATTTTGCTCTAGAACAGAGATCGCCTCAATTGTGGTGCCTCCCGGACTGGCGACTGCATCCTTGAGTTCTCCCGGGTGACGTTTGGTTTCTGCGATCATGGTGGCCGTACCAAGCACGGTCTGAGTGGCGAGTTTGAGTGCCAGCGGACGGGGCAAGCCGGCAAGCACGCCACCATCAGCAAGTGCCTCGATGATGATACAGACATAGGCAGGGCCAGAGCCACTGAGTCCTGTCACTGCATCCATTTGTGTTTCGGCGACCTCGACTGCCAGACCAACGGACTCCAGCACGGATTGAATCCAGGTTCGATCTTCAGCGGAAACGTCACTGCCGCAGCAGTAGCCGCTTGCGCCTTGGCGAACCAGGCTTGGGGTGTTAGGCATCACTCGGGCAACCTTGGAATGCCCTAGTCCATGGCAGAGGTCATCAAGGCTGATACCCGCCGCGATTGAGATGACAAGCTTGTCCTGCCATGCAGAACGCACTTCATCGATCACTTCGAGCAGGATATTGGGTTTGACTGCTAGTAGGGCAGCGTCGCACTGTGCGATGGCCGAGGTTAGTTCCGCGAAGCTCACCGAAGGGTGGTTATCTGTCCACCATTGGCGTGATGCGGCATCCGGTTCTACCAGCACGACCTGAGAGGCCGATATTACCTCACTGGCCACAATGCCCCCAACTAATGCACGGCCCATTTGTCCGCCGCCAATTACTGCCAGTTTTTGCACACTCATACGGGCTTTCCTTGTTCTCTGCCGTTTCAAACCGGGGTTCTCAATTGACCCTATCTCGGGCCGGCTCTAAATTGATCGGTTTTTCCCTTCCCGAAAACCCCATTAGCCCCCTCGCGTGGATTATGAAATCGACAATCGCGAAGCGACTGGTCGGTGAAATTGGAGACTTCTGCGTGGATGAAGCAATCGGAAAAGCAAATACGCTGATCGAGGCAATGGGCTGGATTCGACGCTTTCGCGGCAAAACCACCGTGATCAAGCTGGGGGGTAGCCTGCTGGATGACGAATCGGCTCTGATGCACATCTTACTCGATGTGATTTTCATGGAATCGGTTGGAATGAAGCCCGTGATTGTTCACGGGGGTGGGAAAGCTATCAACCGAGCACTGAACGAGGCGGGAATTGAGGCCCATTTCGTTCGTGGCCGCCGGGTGACCGACGCGGCGACGCTGGAAGTTGTGCAGAGAGTGCTCGCCAAAGAACTCAACGTCTTCCTGACCGAAGAGATTGAGAGACTGGGCGGAAGAGGGATGAATCTCTCGTTTGAAACCACGAACGTGCTGTTCGGGAAAAAACTGACAACTGATCCGCAAGAAGATCTTGGCTTTGTGGGCGAGGTCACGCGGGTTGATCGTAGTGTCATCGAGGGGTTGTCCTATACTGACCAAGTCCCGGTTATCCCTTCGATGTGCGAAGGAGCGAACGGCGAGCGCTATAATGTCAATGCAGATACTGCTGCCATGGCGGTCGCTCAGAGTCTTGGAGCTGAAAAGCTCGTGTTCCTGTCGGATGTAAATGGTGTTCGCAGAGACAAGGAAGATCCTGACACTATAATCCACTCACTTTCGGCAGACGATGCTCGCCAACTCATTGACGAGGGAGTGATCGATGCAGGCATGATTCCAAAAGTTGAGGCTTGTATTGAAACCCTTGGCCGGGGTGTTCGGAAAATTCACATCGTTGATGGTCGCTTGAGGCACTCGTTGCTGCTCGAAATATTCACGACCAGTGGTGTGGGGACTGAAATCCACAATTGATCCTGGCGGCATCCCGCTTTCTATTCCGGTCAATGGTCTTGGCTGATCACCGGTTTTTCGTTTCCCCGTTTCCAATGTTGAACGAATTGTCATGAGTGCCATGGATGAACCCGCAGAGGCAATCGATTCCACGTCGGACGATGAGTCCGCTGATGCCCCAAACAGGTTAGCGCAGAAACATGCAGCAGGTCAGGGTGAGTCGGTCCAATACGAGTCGCAAGCACTTCGTGAGTTTGCCGGAAAAGCACCTGTTGAAAGTGATAGTGCAATGGAAAAAGAACAAGAACCGGATAACGAGCCCGAGGAAGAATCCGAGGACGATGAGT
>DOPG01000031.1 GCA_003513555.1 Rhodopirellula sp.
CATCTGAAAGACGCCATGAAAGACGGCATTCATCCGAATTACCAAGACACGACTGTTACCTGCGGTTGCGGCAATAGTTTTCAGACTCGTAGCGTGCGGCCCGAGATGAAGATCGACATTTGTAATGAATGTCACCCGTTCTACACCGGAAAGCTGAAGTACGTTGATACTGCTGGACGTATTGACAAGTTCCAGAAGAAGTTTGCGGCAGGTACTTACGGCAGCCTTGCCAGTAAGGGCAAGAAGTAACTTACTGCTATTGGCTCGAGGCACAATTACAGCCGCGCGGGTATCGCAACAGCGACCGTCGCGGCTGTTTTTTTAGAAGTATTCAAAGTGTGTCATCAAAGTGTGTCATCAAAGTCCATGATCGATTTACCAAGTGGATGGTGGATCCGGATCGGAGTCCGCGAAATTGAGGCGGATGTGATCACGATTGCTCTCTATCGCATGAAAAAAACACAATGAGTGGAACAATACGCGACACGTTGGAAGACAAGCTGTCTCGCTTTGAGCAGTTGGAGCGTGATATGTCCGACCCTGAAGTTCTGGGGAACGGCGCGCGGATGAGTGCTACTGCACGCGAACATGGTGGATTGGCCAAGCTTGCTAACAAGTATCGTGAATTTAAGCGGCTTACAGACGAGATTCATGACTGCAAAGAAATGGCCGAAGCGGCAGAGGATGCTGAAGAGCGGGAGATGGCCGAAGGTGAAATGGAAATTTTGCGAGGTCAGAGGGAAGAAATCTGGGAAGATCTGCTTTCACTCACGGTAGGAGGCGACGACAGTCACCGAACTCGCTGTGTGATGGAAGTCCGCGCTGGAACTGGGGGTGACGAAGCAGCCCTATTCGCCCGTGATTTGTATGAAATGTACCGCCGTTACGCTGAGCACCGCGGTTGGAAGACAGAGGTGATGGATGCAAGTGCAACCGAGATGGGTGGTTTCAAGGAAGTCACTCTGACTCTCGAGGGTGAGGGCGTCTATCGTGATTTGCAGTACGAGTCTGGTGGGCATCGTGTCCAACGAGTGCCAGAAACGGAGACCCAAGGAAGAGTTCATACATCTGCGGCAACGGTTGCAGTGATGCCGGAGCCAGAGGACGTCGAGGTCGAATTGAAGTCGGATGATTACCGGGTTGATAAATTTGGTGCCTCAGGTCCGGGCGGACAGCACGTTAATAAAACAGAGTCAGCGATTCGTCTGACGCACCACGAAACTGGGATCGTCGTGCAGTGTCAGGACGAGAAAAGCCAGCACAAGAATTTGGCCAAGGCTTTGCGTGTCCTGAAAGCCAGAATTTATGAAAAGAAACGCGAAGAAGAGGCTGCCAAGCAGGCAGAGCAAAGAAAAGGTTTGATTGGATCGGGCGATCGTAGTCAGCGAATTCGCACGTATAATTTTCCTCAAAACCGTTTGACCGACCATAGAATCAACCTGACTCTTTATAAGTTGGATCAGGTGATTGCCGGCGATCTTACACCGGTAACCGACGCTTTGATTGAGTATGACCGTGATCAACTTCGCGGTGACATGATCGATTGAATCAGCTGGCTACCTAAAACGGAGTTGCTCTTCAGATGTTAAAGGCGACCCCCGCTGCACGTTTGAATGAGGGAAGAAATGTCCGATAGTCAAGACCAGCCCTGGACCGTGCTGCGTTTACTGGATTGGACAACTCAATTTTTTAAACGCAAAGGAAGTGGATCCCCACGTCTCGATGCCGAGGTCCTGCTTGCCCATGCCCGTGAGTGCGAAAGAATCGAACTGTACACTGCTTTTGCTGAGGAACCGGATGAGGAGCAACGCGTTGCGTTTCGCGAAATGGTGCGGCGTCGGGGAGAGGGCATGCCAGTCGCGCAATTGGTTGGTTACAGGGAATTCTATTCCTCTCGATTTCGAGTCAGCGATGCCACGCTGATTCCGCGACCTGAAACAGAACACCTCGTCGTTGAAACTCTTGACTGTGCAAAGCAGTTTTCATTGAATCGTCCCCTCCAAGTGATCGATGTGGGAACCGGGTCCGGAGTCATCGCCATTAGTGTCGCTCAAAGTTGTGAGAACGCTGTCGTGACGGCGGTGGACATCAGTGACGCCGCGTTGAAAATTGCAGCATGGAATGCTCAGAAACTAGAGGTCGCAGATCGCATTGACTTCCTGCAGAGCGATCTGTTGGCGGCAGTCGAGCAACCAGAACGTTTTGACGTGATTTGTAGTAACCCACCCTATGTTAGTGAGGCGGAATACAAAGAATTGTCTCCAACGGTCAGAGACTTTGAACCTCGGGGAGCCTTGGTTTCGGGTCCTGATGGTACAGAGGTGATTGCAAGATTGCTCGAGCAAACTCCGGATCGACTGAATATCGGCGGGCGTTTGATCATCGAACTGAGCCCGATGATCGCTGATGCCTGTCAGGCGTTAGCTCTTGCCAATCCCGCGTTTGGTGACTTGCGCTTCATTAAGGACCTAGATGGCCATCGTCGTGTTCTTTCGCTGCAACGTATTTGATTCGATACGCACCTTACCAGATACGTTGCAGCTTCCATTACGCTTCATGACGGCTAGCGACTCGAGAGTGCTTTGTCGCTGATGTCTTTCCGGCACCAAGCTCCACGCCAACGAATCTCTTTGACGCCTGAATAGGCATTCAGTTTTGCTTGACTGATGGTGTTCCCCATGGCGGTGACGCCCAAGACACGGCCACCGTTGGTCACAACCTGATCCTCGATGATCTCTGTCCCAGCATGAAATACTTTGACATCTTCCAGTGCATCTGCGTTGGCTAGTCCGCTGATTTCGCGGCCTTTTTCATAGGCACCTGGGTAGCCTTCGCTCGCCATCACAACGCAAGTGCAGGGCCGCTCATCCCATTCCAGTGGGCCAATTTCTCCCAAGCGACCGTCAGCTGCAGCTTCCAGTACGTCGAACAAATCTGATTTGAGCCGCATCAGAAGCGGCTGACATTCAGGGTCGCCGAATCGGACATTGAACTCAAGAACTTTCGGGCCAGCTGGGGTGAGCATCAAACCAGCGTAGAGAATCCCCTTGAATGGTCGGCGGGCACGTTTCATTGCATGAACGACTGGCACGAGGACATCAGATTCAATCTTCGTCATCAAGTCTTCATCTACAACAGGTGTTGGGCAATAGGCACCCATGCCACCCGTGTTGGGGCCAGTATCACCATCATGCGCTGGCTTGTGGTCTTGAGCGGCTGGCAGCGTCAAGATCGTTTCACCATCGGTGATAGCTAGGACGCTCGCCTCCGGGCCGACCAGCTTTTCCTCAATGATCAGTTCATTGCCGGCTTCGCCGAATTCGCGCCGCGATGCGATCCTGTCGATTGCCTCAAGTGCTTCCTCACGCGTATCACATACGATCACGCCTTTCCCTGCGGCTAGGCCGTCGGCCTTGACCACCACATGCACTGGCTCGTTAGGTTCGGCATAGCGATCCTTGATGTAACGCTCGGCATCTTCACCGCTTCGAAATGTTTGGTAGCTCGCCGTCGGAATATTTGCGGTATGAAGCAGGTTCTTGCAGAAGACTTTGCTCCCCTCTAGTTCTGCCGCTGCTTTTGAAGGGCCAAAGACCTTCAAGCCTTCAGCATCCATGGCATCGGCGAGTCCTGCCACGAGAGGGGCTTCTGGACCAATCACCGTGAGATCGATCGACTGGTCCTTGGCGAATTGGATAAGACCCGGGATATCCGTTGCGGCCAAATCGACGTTTTCTGCGTCCTGAGCCGTTCCAGCATTGCCGGGCGCTACAAATACTTTGTCCACTTTTGGGCTTTGGCCAAGTTTCCATGCCAAGGCATGTTCACGTCCACCATTTCCAACCACCAAAACCTTCATCACGACTACCTAAATTTAGCGGGCAAATTTGCATGCAAATCGAATACAAGCAGCAATTTAAAGGCTGAAGCCATGCTTCGACAGCCGACACCCGGCCAACCGGGGGAGTGGTTTTAATGTTGGTCTTACCGCCTGATAGCGGTAGACAATCCTCCTCTAGGCAATACAATTCCAACGTCCTGCCGAGGAATGTTGTTCTGCTGCCCATACCACCACCCCACCACTTGGGCAGCGCTTTCTTCGCGAAAGACTAATTGAATGGGTGGCGATCGAGGGGCTTCCATGCCTTTTCGATCGCCACTCTTCCTCTTCGGCAAGAGAAATCACTGCTCTTTGGCAAGGAAAGCCATTGCCTCAGCTCATTTTTGCCACTGGCGATTTGATGCGTGTGCCGTCGATTTCGTCGGTTACACTAGAAGCAGTGGTTGAGTACTGACCCGTTCAAATGTAAAGCCCATCTGATCCCTCCAGAGGAGAGACACCGTTGAAGATTTTGATGCTATCCGCTGCCGTGTTACTGCTGATTCCCTCCATGCCAGTAATGGCCGAGACAGGTGATCTTAAGATTCACTTCGAATACGGCGGTGATGCACCGGCCCCAAGCGCCATCGACGTCAACAAAGATGTACAGTTCTGCGGCAAATCCAAGCTCATGAACGAGCGATTATTGGTGAATCCAAAAAACAAGGGCGTGAAGAATGTTGTTGTTTACGTCTACACTGGCCGTGGTGGTTCCAAGTTGGACGCCGTTCCAGCTGCGAACAAGACGCTGACGTTGGCAAATGATGCCTGTCGTTTTGAGCCTCACATCGTCATAGCGCAAACTGGTGACACACTGAAAGTGACCAATCCTGATTCGGTGGGTCACAATGCAAACTTGGGGTTTTTCAACAATAAACAGCAGAATTTCACGATCCCCGCAGGTCAGGAAAAAAGCGTTGCTCTCGAGGAAAGTGAGCCTGCTCCGATTCCTGTGGACTGTAACATTCACCCGTGGATGAAGTCCTATGTCGTTGTTTTGGATCATCCATTCGCCGCTGTCAGTGACGAGAACGGTGACCTCACGATCAAAGGTTTGCCAGCGGGTGACGAGCTAGTTTTCCGTGTTTACCACGAAGCTGGCGGTATCAAAGAAGTTAAGATCGACGGAAAATCTGAAGAGTGGAGTCGCAGTCGGTTCAAGGTCGACGTCAAGCCCGGCATGAATGATCTGGGCACCGTGGTGATCCCAGCAGATGCACTGAGTGCTGATTGATTTTCATTAGCTTTCCGGTCTTAATCGTCGGCTACCTTCGCGACGAGTGTTTTCAGCTTCTGGTGGAGGGATCTTCACCAGAGCTTTTGGGCATCGGACATCTCGTCCCAAGCTGGCTTTTTGGCATGCTTTTTTAGCAGTCCAGCTTCCCAAATCGGAAAAACCCGAACGCACCACGGAATTCTCTCCGGTACGATTCACGCCTTCCTAGGTCGCTTTCTTTACGATGGCGTGTCGGTCGCCATACTTTTTTGCATAGTCTGTCGGAAATATGCATTAACCACACGTTGTAAGACTGCTCTCGGTAAAGCCGAGGAACCCATCCTTGGGGGACCGCAGAGATGCGCGTTAACGCAGGTGCGACAATGGGTAGCGTTTGCGGTACCAGAGTGTTCACGGTTCAATAAGGGTTAATACATTCGCCTAGTGATTTTGTTGGCAGTTTCTCCCTTGGCAGTTGTGTGCGTATTCCATCTCTCATAATCGTTTTTTGTCTCTTTGTCGGGTGCGACTCCCGAATTGAGACGTTTGAGCCCAACGAAGTTTTTTCGCTAGCGTTAGCGAAGGCACGATCGACTTCGACAGACCTAGCCAGTCAGGACACGAGCCGTGTCGTCGAGGATTTGTATGGAACCCCTGACGAGCCGCGTTGGCCAGAGTCACCAGCAGCGAAAAAAGCAGTGGTCGATGAGCGGAATTTGTTTCGAGCAAGCGGGCCTGTCAGCAGTGAGAAAGATGGAACTCACGTCGGTTTGTTCCGTGAGCACTGCGTGACTTGTCATGCGTTGGAGGGAAGCGGGGCGGGGCCTGCCAGTGTTTTTCAGGATCCGTACCCTCGTGATTTTCGACACGGTGTTTTCAAGTGGAAGTCTACAGAGCGGGGAAAAAAACCGACACACCGCGACATCCGTGAACTGTTAACGAAAGGTATCCCGGGAACGGCCATGCCATCGTTCGCATTGCTTGCCCCAGAAGATCTCGATGCCTTGGTTGATTATGTTGTCTTTCTGTCGACGCGGGGAGAGGTTGAACGCAGGGTGACAGCAGCAGCGATTGATGAATTGGACTACGGTGATACCGCACCCATTGCAGAGTTGATACTGAGCAGTCAGGGGGATACGGAGGGGGGTCAGGTTGTCCAAGAGTTGGTAGATCGCGTTCATGAGGATTGGGCAGAGGCGGAGCAGTACGAGGTGGCCGTGCCGTCATTTCCAGAATTGTCTGGCGAGCAGCTAGTGGCTTCTGTTGCCAGGGGCAAGGAGTTTTTCCACGGGAAGGTCGCAAATTGTGCTGGTTGCCACGGGCCAGCGGGTGATGGGAGTCTTCCGACGCTCGATTACGATGATTGGACCAAAGATTACACCACTCGGATTGGTTTGACTCCGGACGACCGCGAGGCGATGAAGCCGTTCAGAAAGGCAGGGGCGCTGCGACCTCGGACCATCGCTCCCCGAACTCTTCGCGATGGTGTATTCCATGGCGGAGGTGATTCAGCATCGCTTTATCGACGTATCACGCAGGGTATCGCTGGTACGCCAATGCCGGCGGTTGAAGTCGTCGCTGAGCCAAACGGAAAAGGATTGACGACAGGGCAAATTTGGGATCTCGTGAGATACGTACAGCAACTCTCGACGTCGCAGTAGACTGCACAGGATGGCGGCTTCAGGGTTTTAGAATCGGAAAATTGATGACAGATCAACCACAGCGAACAAAGCAGTTTTATCGCTCTAGCGGTGCAGTCGTTGGGTTGGCGTTGGGTTACGGCGTCATGACACTTACTGGATTTACTGGCATGGTTGCATCCGCTCTGTTTTGGGGAGGTGGCTGTGTCTTGGGCGGGATGGCTGCTGAGCATTTATTTCGTTGGAACAGCAATTAAGGTCGTTGAGCGAAATATGGCATCAGAATCTACCCTCGCCGAGCAGAAAGCCTCCGGGCAACTCGTCCACCGTTTGTGCCTTCTACTGGTCTGTCTGGTTTGGCCACTCATTTGGGTCGGTGGTTTGGTCACAACCTATGACGCCGGGATGGCTGTTCCCGATTGGCCCGGGACCTATGGCTACAACCTTTTTTTATACCCCTATAAGACCTGGCTCTTGGGCCCATTTGACTTATTTATCGAACACGGCCACCGCTTGTTGGGTGCCGTGGTTGGGCTGGTTGCCATCTCACTCGTCATCTCGGCACATTTTAAAGAGTCGCGACGATGGGTGTTTGTTCTGACCCTCGGGTTGCTCGTTGCAGTTATCACCCAAGGCCTTCTGGGCGGACTGCGGGTGGTTCTAGGGGATCGTACTTTGGCGATGGTTCATGGTTGTTTTGGGCCTGCGTTCTTTGCCCTTTGTGCCGCTACCGCGGTGATCACTAGTCGCCGCTGGAACGAGTATTTGGGTCGCCAGGGGGTAATTCGCGTCGGTTCCGGGCTCGTGATGCTGTTTGCGGCGATTCCAGCGTTGAGCTACACGCAGTTGGTTTTGGGGGCGCAGCTCCGACACGTGCAGCCCAATGCCTCGCCGGGCATTTTTGCGATGATTGTTGCCACTCACGTGATCATGGCATTTCTGCTGTGGTTTCTAACAGCGGTGGCGTGGCTTAAGATCCGTCGCTGCGGCGATTTGACGCTGTCGCGGCCTGCAGGATTGTTGATAGGATTGGTGGCTGTTCAGATCGCCTTGGGCGTGGGAACATGGGTTGTGAATTATGGATGGCCATCCATTTTGGCTTGGGTACCCGGTTCGGCTGGATTTTTAGTCCGTGCCAAAGGCTTTTCTGATTCGATTATCGTAACTTCTCATGTAGCAACAGGATCGTTGATTTTGGCCGTGTCGGTCGTGGTTTGGATTCGCTTGCTGAGGGTGCGGCATTGTTGCAAGGGGACGATAGACCCAGCGGCTACCGAGAGGGAAGATGCGGACTCGTCACCGAAGAACGAACAAAAAACAAATGTTTCGCTACTTGAACCAGTTATCGCCTAGGCGGCTTTCACAATAATATGGCAACGGACCTACTTTCAGCTGAAACGGCGACAACGGTGAGCACCGCAGCGCCGGCAGGGGAGACCCTGTCGCAGCAGGGTAGCGGGGCAATCGAGTTGTCAGCAACTGGATCCAAGGTAAAAGCTGGTGTTGTGTCAAACAGTGGGAAAGGGCAGGGCGGTTCAACTCCCACCGTCGGGGAAAGTCATCTCGTCAAGAGGCGTTCAACCACATCGCTCTTGCTGTCCGATTTTCTTCAGCTCACCAAACCTCGCATTGTTGTGATGATTCTGGTGACGACCTGCGCCACAGCAATGATCGGAGCTTCAGGGGTCGTTTCTCTCGGCAGTCTGGTTTGGTTACTAATCGGTACTGCTGCAATTGCTGGAAGTGCTGGCGCGAGCAATCAAATCTGGGAGCGCGTGATTGACTCGCGTATGACACGAACGGCGAATCGGCCGATTTCGTCTGGTCGAATGTCACCCACGCCCGCTGTCATTTTCGCTACGGTTCTCGGAGTGATAGGCACTGCCATCCTTGCCAACCGCTTCGGGGCGACCCCTGCCGCCGTCGGGGTTGCCACATGGCTGTTGTATGTGCTGGTTTACACCCCTATGAAGGTTCGCACCGCCTGGAACACGACCGTGGGTGCCCTCGCAGGAGCCATTCCTGTCTTGATTGGGTACACCGCGACAGGTGGTCTGTTGACGGATTGGACGGGTTGGTTGTTGGTTGGTGTTCTGGTCGCCTGGCAGTATCCGCACTTCATGGCGATTGCTTGGATGTACCGGCAGCAGTATCAGGAAGCAGGATTCAAAATGACCACCACTGAGGAACCAACCGGCCGGAGCGCGGGCTGGCAAAGTATCGTTGGTTCTGCGGTCTTAATCGGGATGGGGGTCACGCTTTGCTGGTTGCCTTTGGGCATCAGCGGCGCGATTGTGGGATCGATTGCTGTGATTGCCGCTGCCTGGCCAATGTTGCTTGCCTCAATACGTTTCGCAAATTGTCCGGATGATCAGACCGCACGTAGATTGTTACGATCATCGTTGCTCGTCCTTCCTGCAGTGCTGGCTGTTGTCACATTGCGTCTCTTCTGGTGAGTGCTCCGGTGGGCGACAGCGGATTGCGTGATCCGAACGCTGTGTGCACAGTGCTGAACTTGCATCATCATTACGGTGAGCATCACGCACTTCGCGGTGTTGATATTGATATCCGTCCCGGGCGGGTTTTTGCGCTGCTTGGCCCCAACGGTAGTGGGAAGACAACTCTCTTTCGCCTTCTAGGTACGCTTTTACCGATTCAGCAAGGTCAAGTTTTGGTTGGCGGCTTCGATAGTGCCTATCAGCCACTTCGCGTACGCGAGCAAATTGGAATTGTGTTTCAATCACCAAGCCTCGATATGAAATTGACAGTCGATGAAAACATTGCCTGCCAAGCAGCACTTTATGGAATTCATGGCGCAGAACTGCGTCGGCGTAGAGACATATTGCTGGAGCAATTGGATCTGGTGGATCGACGGAACGATCGGTGTCAGGTGCTCTCTGGTGGATTGAAGCGGCGAGTAGAACTAGCCAAAGGAATGTTGCACAAACCACGATTGCTTTTGCTGGATGAACCCAGTACCGGCTTGGATCCGTTAGCCCGTCTGAAACTTTGGGATGCTATTCGTGAAATGGCCGGTCAGGGCATGGCTGTGTTGTTGACGACACACTTGCTGGAAGAGGCTGATAAAGCAGATGAGATTGCAATCATGTCGCAGGGGAAATTGATTGCAGAGGGAGCACCAAGTGATCTGCGGGCGGAGATGGGTGAAGGGGTGATCACCATCGTGGCAAATGATGCTTTGCGTGCGGAAAGTATTCTTCGGAACCAACTGGGACTGACACCACAAAGATTGCATCATCAAATTCGCTTGAAAGTTGAGTCGCCCGCAAAGCTTGTTCCTGTTCTGGTTGAAACGTTTGGTGAGGAAGTACAGTCGATCAATCTCGGGCGACCGAGCTTGGAAGATGTTTTCATTGCGAAGACTGGGGAGGCGTTCAATACATGAGTATCTTAAATTCAAGAATTGGGCACAGCATGGTGAGCTGTTGTTTAAAAACTCGTACGCGAGCTGTGCGGTTGCGCCGAGGAGCTTTG
>DOPG01000150.1:0-6088 GCA_003513555.1 Rhodopirellula sp.
TGTGCGTGTAGGCGAGCTGCTGGCGGGAGGGTGGGACGAAGGCACATTCGAGCCGATGAACGAGCATCTTCGGCCCACTGACCCGCTTGAATTTGCTGATCGTCGCAAATACGCGGAGCGTTTGGTGGGTGAGCAGAAACGCACCGGTTTGACGGATGCTGCGGTGACTGGAACCGGCATGGTTCGTGCTCGTCGCGTTGCGCTTGCGGTCACGGATAGCGCGTTCATCATGGGCAGTATGGGGTCCGTTGTCGGGGAACGATTGGCTCGTTTGATCGAATGGGCGACCGAGCAGGATTTACCTTTGATCATCATCAGCGCCAGTGGTGGTGGAGCCCGGATGCACGAGGGTATCCTCTCGTTAATGCAAATGGCCAAAGTTTCTGCTGCATTGGCACGTTATGATGAAGCGGGCGGTTTGTTCATCAGCGTGCTCACTAATCCAACCATGGGCGGCGTGGCTGCAAGTTTTGCGTCGCTGGGGGATTTGGTGTTTGCAGAACCGAAAGCATTGATCGGTTTTGCTGGTCCGCGAACAATCAAAGCGACGATTGGTATTGAATTACCAGAAGGTTTTCAGACAAGCGAGTTTCTGTTGGAGCACGGTTACATCGATCGTATTGTTGAGCGAAAGAATCTGAAAACCGAGATTGCAAAAGCGATCGATTATTGTGGAAAGTAGCAGCGATCGTTATTCGTGCATGGAGAAATCGGGCACGGGTGATGAGTCGAGGCAATATTCAGGGCAGCACCATACACCGCACCTTGTGACAGATGAGCCTGTTTGACTCCCTAAAATCTGCATTTCAGTCGTCCGGGAGCAATGTCTCTCGCCGGATCGATGTTGAAGGTCGCTTCGCCAGGCAACGGACGGCGGTCACCGGAACGATGGCGCATTTTTATGTGGCCAAGGATCGTGAACATGATGATCGAATGGTCGGGATTAAAATCCTCGACATCGAAAAAATGGAGCTGTTCGAGAATCGATTCAAAGGCTTGAAAAAGCCCAGCGAAGGCGAAATTGCACTCAGCATGCATCACCCCAACGTTGTGGACACGTTTGAGGTTGGATTGACCATGAAAGGACAGCCCGTCCTGATCATGGAGTACATCGCGGGTCCCAGCATGCAGAACATTGTCGTGCAAAAACAAGAAGAGCACGTTTCGGGACGGCGGCTCAAATTGATTCGTGATATGGCCGAGGCGCTCAAGTATGTCCACTCGATGAACTACATTCACCGCGATATTTGCCCTCGGAATTTCATCTGCCTGCCGAGCAGCACCGGTGTCAAATTGATCGACTTTGGGTTGACGGTACCTGCGACTGCACCTTTCATGGTTCCGGGGAACCGAACCGGAACACCGCTCTACATGTCGCCCGAAATCGTTCGGCGGAGAGCGACTGATCAGCGAGTTGACATTTTCTCCTTCGGGATCACCTGTTACTGCCTGATTTCGTTTGAGCACCCTTGGCAAGGAGAAATCTTGAACGGGCGGGCAGCGTTGCACCACGACACCTCTCCCCCGCAGGATTTGTTGGATCGCTGTCCCAATGTTGATCCACGTCTGTCACGGGCAATCATGAACGCTCTGCACCCGGATGTGAGCCAGCGAACCGCGTCCATGGAGCAGTTTTTGCACGCGATTAACAACGTTGAGGCTGTTTTTGTCGATTAGCCGAGGCGGCCTTCGCTCATTCGGGGGCACCGATTGAGATCGACTGCCTGCGATCGTGGTGGAAATAGGCGAGGTCACCCTGTTTCTAGGGGGCTGATTGGATTGGCCGGATTTTCAATCAACTCGTGAAATAGCGTCCAAATTCACGAGAAATTATTGTTATGCGTTGCCCAGTACTGAATTCGGCTAGTCGCTGTAGGGCAGTCAGGCAAGAATTCGACGATTGTTTTGGCCGAATTTGACGACTTTATGCGGTGTACAGGCAAATCATGCCGATATTTCTTCCGTCTGGATTCTTAGGGATTCGGCCAGATGATGGAGTGCAGTGGAGTGATTCGCTAATTCGGCACAATCGGACCGGAGCCTGCGAGGCGGGCTAGATTGCCGGTTTTCGCGGCGTTTTCGTTGACACTCTTTTTAGCGTGTAACTATACTTCGGTGTGAGTGGTGAACTTGGGTAAGATATCCGGGGCGGAATTTCCGCATTCCACTGCCGTCCTCTGCTTAGAATATCATTGCAAGAGGATCTGAACCTCCTCTCATTTGGTCGGTCTCGTCGTTAACGGAAACACTAATGACTCTACTTGGTAAGTGTCTTACTGCCCTGATCCTGATACTGAGTGTCATGTTCGCGGCTCTCGCTTTGGTGGCTACCGCCTCACATAAAAACTGGCGCGATGTAGTGCTCACGGGGGTCAATGGTCAGCCCGGTTTGAAGGATCAAATTGAAGCGATCGATAGGGATAATCAGCAGCTTCGCGATCAGCGTGATCGAACAAAGAACGCTCTGGCACGCGAGCAGATCTCGCGAAAGACGGCCTTGGCAGCTCTCCAGACCCAGCTCGAGCGTCTTCAGGAAGAATTGAGCCGAAGTGGGGCAGAGGTCGAAGGGCTTCGTACGAGGAACGGTGAACTTGCGGCCTCGGTTGACAACCAGACAAAACAGTTGGAAACCTTGACCGCTGAGAACGCCCGACTCAGGACCAGTATTCGTGAGGAGCAGGTGGCTCGCGATACCTTGTTCACGACAACTCTTGAGTTGACCGACCAGATGAATGTGCTTCGCGGATTCAAGCAACGGCTTGAGCAGCGAAACAAGCAACTGATGGCCCAGGCTACCCGGTTTGAGGAAGTCATTGCCGCACGCGGCATCGACATCAATGAACCTCTCGATGGGGCTCCTCCTGAAAGGAATGGCAACATTCTGCAAATTGATCGGCCTAGTCACTTAGTGCTGATCTCAATCGGATCCGACGAAGGTCTTCGTGCAGGTCACTTTCTGGAAGTGACAAGAGCAGGCCGGTATGTCGGAAAGTTGAAAGTGCGTAACACTGAACCGGATCGCTCGGTTGCAGAAATTCTGAAAGATTACAGCGAAGGCATCCTGCAGGAGGGCGATCGTGTCGACACTACCCTCGACTGAGAAGAAGACCAAGCAACCAGCCAGCGTCTATACGGTGATGCTCTTCTTGAGCATGCTGTTCATGCTGATTGCGGTTATTGCAATGTGGATCGAGTACCAGCGTTACGCGCCTCAGTACTGGAAGACACAGGATGCGAAGCCGAGCGTGATGATCATGCCAGCTGACAACGGTTACCTCGCCTGATTCTGATGTCAGGATTCCTGGCTTCACGACGCTGAAGGACAGCGCTTCTTATTGCTGCATCCTTGGCTGTTGGGTCGGAATCGTTGGTGGCCTTGGCAGACGGTTTGTGTTCGTCTGGCACCTACGGGGGCTCGTCAGTACTGATAAGCCCGTCAAGATCCGCGACTGCAAACAGCAATGCTCTCGGGATCAAGGCATTGTCCTCTCAATGCAAGTCGATTGGGCTTGGTCGCAGCTGATGTGTTTGACTTTGGCTACCAGCGACACACACGGTGCTTCATTGAGGCGTTCATGCACCGACGCAAAATTCTGCTGCAAGTGATCTCTGGTTTGCTGTCAGGTGACTGAAGAACCTCGGATCCAGCAGCAAAGAGGTGTGCACAAGATCAGAATATCGATAAGCTGCGGACGCAGGAATAAGCTGCCTGATAGCGGTTGCTGTCTAGCACAGTTGGGTTGCGTTGCGGCAAGAACGCGGTGCCGGCCGTGAATTCAGCACTGGACACAGCCGGCTGCCTTCCGCGGTTGAATACCGTATGCCGCCGGTTACCCGATGCAGCTCCTTGGTAGTAAACAGCCAGTTAGGCAGCCCGACGCAGGGGTTGGTCGAGGGCTTGAGTTCGAGAAGGAATACTGACGATCGTTTCGTGTAGATTGCACGAGGCGACGTGATTCGGTCGCAATCGTCCAGCGAGCGAGGCGTTACGGGTTGGCGCAAGGCCGCGGCCGATTGCCTCCACGATTTGTCCCGGACGAGTCATGCTGGCGATCGCCGACCAGAGAGCTGCTGATAATGATCGTGACCAACCATCACTTAAGAAGTGATTCTTCACACACTGCGTTCGCATCCCGCGGCTCATGGATGGTTCGTTCCAAGGTAGCGCATCGTGTGCGTAGAGCAGTTCAGAATCGCTTGCTAGCGAGCACCTCCAGCCAGCTTGGACTGCCAAGTGGTGGAACGTGTAGCTTGCTTCCAGCAGGTCGGTTGTGCTTAAGGCATCTGTTAGTGAACGCAGCAATTCCCGCCTCCAAAACGAGCCTTGCAGGTAAGCTCCGGTTCGGCTTGACTTGGCATTTCTGACGCTCTGTTGCCCTTTGGCGGCACTTTTGCAAAGTCCTGCAACGCTGTCATGCCATCCAGCCGACACGATGGTGCCATCTGTTTCGTGACGGATGACAGGACTTACAACACCACAGTCATACGCTTCAAATTCTTCGAGGGCTTCCTCAATCCAGCCAGTCGTAGCGCGGAGGCCATCGCACAGAACGTGGACGAATCTACCCCGTGCCTGCGAGGCACCGGCAGAGATCATTTCCAGCGGATTTTCCGAATCCGCAATCACAAATTTTATCTCGTCTTCAAGTTCAAACGGATCTTGGTAGCTACCGTCATGGCAGACTAAGATTTCAGATCCATCCACAGGGTTCTCCAATACGCTGATCAGCGTACTTTCAAACGCGGCGATGTCCCGTCCGATGGGGATAACGATCGACAATCGGGGGATCGGAGGAAATTTAGGCACCGATACCAATCCAGCTTAAGAGGCCAAAGTGGGGTTCCGACGGACGGAACTTTCCCTACAACGGGACAGACTATCCCTAGTAAAAACATTCGGAATCGCTCACGCTGGAGTTGAGTGGATCGCGAGAACCGTTGGGTAAACTACTGACTTCTTAGTATCCCCCCTACGACCTTGTTCGCTAATCCGCACAATTTGCCAGCTGACACGACAACTACTGCCTGAAACGAACTGCTAAGCATGCAACAACGACAACTTTCGGGCCACGGACCGCACGTCTCTGAGATCGGCTTTGGTGGCTGGGCAATTGGGGGAGGATGGGGGGAGCAGAGCGATGCGGATTCGATCGCGGCTCTGCACGCTGCTTTGGATGGTGGAGTCAATTTCATTGATACGGCAGAGGGATACGGTGATGGCCGCAGTGAACAACTGATTGCAGAGGTCTTAAAAGGCCGGGGGGAAGACGTTCTTGTGGGGACGAAGACGCCGCCTGATAGCGGGCCTTGGCCGCCCAGTCCTCATTGCCGTTGGCAAGACCGCTATTCCGCGGCCTATTTGCGGGCAAATGTCGAGCAGCGTTTGCGAAACCTTCACACTGATCGCATCGACCTGCTGCAACTGCACACCTGGACTCGAGCATGGAATGATGATCCTCAACCATTGTTGGTGCTTCGGCAGTTGCGTGAGGAAGGTAAAATTAATCTGATTGGGGTCAGCACCCCAGAGCATGATCAGGCGTGTGTGATTCAGTTGATGAGGGATGGCTTGGTTGATGTAGTTCAAATCATTTTCAATCTTTTTCATCAAGAACCTGCAGCGCAACTGTTACCAGTGGCGGCAGAGACAGGAACAGGCGTGATTGTCCGAGTGGCACTCGACGAGGGATCGCTGACTGGTAAGTACTCAACCGATCATCGATTTCCAGCAGGGGACTTTCGCAGCCAATACTTCGCCGGCGATCGCATGGCACGAACGGCAGACCGTGTTGAGGCAGTCCGAGCTGACCTTGAGGATTTTGGGTTGGCAGAACAGTATTCCCTGGCAGACTTGTCTTTGAAGTTCGCACTGTCGCAAACCGAGGTCAGCACGGTCATTGCTGGCATGCGCAACGAGGATCAAGCGAGGATGAATACACGGACGGCAAGGCTGCGGGATTTGCCTGATGAATTGATCAAACGCCTGCATCGACACAACTGGTTGCGTGGTGTTTGGTACAGCGGCAAGTAAAGACTGCTAATTTCAGCAGGCGAAGCGGTAACTGCCGGCCAGTGCCAGTGCCAGTGC
>DOPG01000150.1:6324-39856 GCA_003513555.1 Rhodopirellula sp.
AGTGCCAGTGTAGCAGTGTTTAATGCCGATCGACTTACGTGATGGGAGGCGACGGGCTCTTGAAATGTTGGATTCCTCGCCTCTTGAATCGCACCAATCATTCTCTCATTTTCAAAAATGGAACCTGAATTTTGACTGAGCACCAAACATTATTAGATGCAGCTATCAAAGCCGCCCAGTTAGGCGGAGAGGTGCTGAACCGTTATCTGCGCGATGGAGTTCAGATGCGCGACAAGTCGTCGGCTGGTGGGAAGACATATGACCTTGTGAGTGATGCTGACCTCGACAGTGAAAAGGCGATCGGTGAATACTTGGGAAACCTGTTCCCAGACCATGAGCTACTTGGTGAGGAAGATCTTGACGGTGATATTAATGCTGAGCATCTATGGGTGATTGATCCTTTGGATGGCACCAATAATTATGCTCATGGTATCCCACATTTTGCGGTTTCCATCGCTCACTACCATTGCGGAAAACCAACCATTGGCGTGATTTTTAATCCTGCCCGCAATGATCTCTTTACAGCAGCGGAAAATCAGGGTGCTTTTCGGAATGGCCAGCAGGTGAAGGTATGCGACTCTGCTTCACTTGCTCAAACACTCGTCGGTTGTGGGTTTTATTACGATCGTGGCGCGATGATGCGGAGTACCCTGAATGCGGTTGAAGAGTTTTTTGGACACGACATTCACGGGATTCGCAGATTCGGTACGGCATCGCTCGATTTGTGTCAGGTGGGTTGCGGACAATTCGGAGCTTTCTTTGAGTATCAGCTGTCACCGTGGGACTTTGCGGCTGGTCGTCTTTTTGTCGAGGAAGCAGGAGGGCGAGTTACCGATGGAAGGGGCAATCCGCTACCGTTGGAAATGTCCAGTGTCGTTGCAAGTAACGGTCAGTTGCATGAAATTGCGATCGAAATTACCGCTAAGCACCACCCGTCTACGGATCTTTCGAGCGGCTGAGGGTTGGCAATTTGTAACAATCTGTTGCCCGCTGTCGTTTGCGTTATTTTGGCTTGTTGTGTCCACTGTTAGTGGGATAAATTGCCGTTCCAGCCAAGGCGTGCTTGTGTGATTTGTCGGTCAATTTTGCTGTCCGTAATCTATCGTCAATGGCACCGTTGAATGGTCATTGTGCCGCCAAAGCTTTTTTCTGGCGTGTTTCATCGAACATCGGTTGGTATCCATGAAACGTCATTGCAGTTGAATTTGCGATGAAGCAAGTTGGACGCGAAGGCAGGTTCGTACTGTATGTTGAAGGAAGGTCAAAGATTGGTTGTTCGCAAATCTTTCCAGTGGTTGCTGACGATATTTGTTGTCTCCGCTCTTTGTTGGGGACCGAGCGAGGTTCACGCGCAGGACTCCGTCCCCTCTAACGCGGAACAAGTAGAAGCCGAGGCCAAGTTAGGTATTTTGACTGAGACTTTTTCTCTACCCGCGACAGATGGAAGCGTTGTGGTAGTAGGAGCCGAGCCAAGTGTGCCCTGCACGGTGGTGTGTTTTTTGGGGGCAGAGTGTCCACTTGCAAATTTATACGCAGCCCGATTGAATCGCCTGGCAGTACAGTTCAACGAGCGGGGAGTTCGATTCGTTGGCATCAATAGTAATGTTCAAGACTCGATGTCAGAGCTTGCAGCTTTTGTGAAGAAGCATGAACTGGTGTTTCCAATGGTGAAGGATTATGACCGCGTTGCCGCTCTGGGGTTCGGGGCTTCTCGTACTCCGGAGGTCTTAGTCATCGATGATGGCGGTGCAATTCGCTATCAAGGTCGTATCGACGACCAATATCAACCTGGGCTTCTGCGGCCAAGGCTCGAACGAGATGATTTACGGCTTGCTGTGGAACAATTGTTGTCGGGTGAAAAAATCACGATTCCTCGAACGGTTGCGACTGGTTGTCTGATCAGTTTGCCACGCGAGGTCGATGAAAAATCAGACGTGACCTTTTGTAATCAAATTAGCAGGATACTGCGTCAGAATTGTGCCGAGTGTCATCGCCGTGGACAGATCGGGCCCTTCGCACTCGATGAGTACGATGAAGTCATTGGTTGGGCCGACATGTCTCTTGAAGTCATGGAGCAGGGACGCATGCCGCCTTGGCATGCCTCTGCTGGACGCGAAAAATTCAGGAATGCTCGTCAACTTTCGGCTAATGACAAGGCTTTGTTTAGGAAGTGGGTGGAAGCAGGCACGCCTTATGGCGATCCCGGACAGTTGGAACCTGCCTTGGATTATCCAGTCGCCGACACTTGGCCCGTTGTCCCCGATGTGATTCTTGGCATGACCCAGCCTTATGAGGTACCTGCTGAGTTACCCTCCGAACAACTGAATCAAGGCATTGCCTATCAGTACAGTGTTTTGGATCCCGGTTTCAAGGAAGAACGCTGGTTGTCGACTGTCATGCTGCAGCCAGGTGATCCGCGTGTCGTGCATCATGCACTTCTTCTGTTGCGATTGCCTGACGGAAATGAAATCAGTTTTCCGACATTGATCAGTGGTCACGTTCCTGGGCAGATGGATTCGAAGGTGCCTGAGGGACACGCAATTCGAGTGCCGGCCGGAGCCAAGTTTGTACTGCAGATGCACTACACTCCATGCGGAACCGCGACTTCGGATCTGACGAAGGTTGGCTTGGTGTTCATGGATAAACAGAAAGTAACACACGAGGTGGTGTCTTTATTTGGGATCAATCCGAATTTTGAAATTCCCAAAGGTGTTTCAAACCATGTGGTGACAGGAGTGGTTCGATCTTTTCCACGCAAAGGGGTGTTGTTGGCAGTCGCACCACATATGCATGTGCGAGGAAAGTCGTTTACTTTTCAATTGCGACGGGGTGATCAGGTTCAGTCCATTCTGGAAGTGCCGCAATACGATTTTGGCTGGCAACATCGGTACGAACTTGCTGATCCGATCCCGCTACAGGACGTCACGGGGATGCAATTTAGTGCTGTATTTGACAACTCAGAAGATAACCCGGTAAATCCTGATCCCAACGCGACGGTTTTTTGGGGCGACCAGACGTGGGAGGAAATGGCCATGACGATAGTGACTGTGGCAGTGCCTTTGAATGAGTCAGGTCCACCAATTCGAACCAAAACCGTTCCACGTTGGAGTTCGGATGATCTTGAGGCTGCCTCGGATTATGCGACACGCTACATTGCACGCCTCGATACTAACGGCGATGGAGTGGTTACTCGAGGCGAACTTCCCAAGTCGGTTCCCTCGGGTGTTTTCTGGCGGATGAGTGGCAATGACGGCACGTTGACCGTTCAAGATGTTGAACGTCAGTATTTGCAACGTCGTTGAGGCAGTTTTGCAGGATGACCAGTTGTGTTTAGTCGTTTTGGAATTCTAGCTGATTGGATCATCGCTCACCGCTGGTTCACAACACTCGTGTTGGTCGGTTGGACTGCGCTGATGGCGATTGGTCATTATGATCCAAGTGTCCTGTTTCCGGAGCCGACGTACACTGGTCAAGAAGATCGACGGGCTGAACAGGGGGCAGGTTTTCAGATACGCCAGTCTGAACCTGTCCCCGATGTCGAGCCCTTGCGAGTCGATCTTGGGAATGTAATTGTTGTTGCACGCTCAGGTGATTTTTTTTCTGCGCAGGGCGTAAAAGCGATACGAGCCGTGGTGACTGCACTTGAAGCACTGGATCAGGTGAGCAGTGTGGTGTGGATGGACCGTGCACCACCTCTGAATATTTTCAGCCTTTCACAACCTCTTTTGCCCCAGGGTGAGGCATCACCTGCACGACTGAACGATGCCCGGGAACGGGCCTTGGCCAATCCGCTGGTTGTTGGGCAACTGCTGTCCTCTGACGCGCAAACCATGTTGTTGATGGTTAATCTGGATTGGCTGTTCGTCCAACAGGATTCGGATTGCACTGATCGCTTGCGTGATGCTGCCATCGAAGCTGCTGCTGAATTTCCCGACGTCGATATGTCGTTTCAGGTCACCGGGCAGGTTCCGATCTCGATCAGCCGCTCGGCTAGCACTCGGAAGAACGAAATTAAGTATCAGGTGATTGGTTACTCCATTGCGTTGCTCACCGCGCTGGTTTTGTTTCGCGGGGTAATCTCCGTCATTATTGTGGGATTGGCTCCCGCTTTTGGGGTTTTCTGGACGCTCGGTCTGCTGCATTTTCTGGGGTTTGATAATAATCCATTCAACTCGGTGATTGTTCCGGTGTTGCTGTGCATGGTTGGGTTCACGGATGGGGTGCACATGATGGTGCAAATTCGTCGGCATCGAGCGAATGGTGTCTCAGCGGTTGAGGCAGCACGCAAGTCAATTCGTGAAGTTGGCTTGGCCTGCTGGATGACTTCTCTGACGACTGCGATTGGATTTGGCTCTCTCATGACAGCCAGGCATGAGATTGTCCGGGAATTTGGTTACTGCTGTGTGATTGGAGTACTGATGACCTTCGTCTCGGTCATCACCATCATTCCTCTGGCTTGTGCCAGTCGCCTTGGCCGCAATGTTCATGCAGGGGTGGGCAAGAATCTTGTCGATCAGAATCTCAGCAGGATATCCGTGATCATTGATTATGTGCTTCAACACTGTCGGGTCTTCAGTTGGATTGCGATTCTCGGAACTGTCGTACTTGCAATTTTTACCTTGCAGATGCGTCCCGATGAAAAACTGACAAGCAGCATGGCGGCCAATTCAGAGCCGGTGATCGCTCTGAAGCATATTGATGAAAGTTTCGGGGGCATGATGACCGCTGAGGTGCTGGTGCAGTGGAATGTGAACGTCGATTCAACTGATGGCCAAATTGCTGACGTATTATCTGAGGTCGATGCCATCCTGCAGAGTGAGCCATTGGTTGGGAATCCACTTTCGATCTGTGATTTTATTGATGCGCTTCCGGGAGACGGCGATGCATCAACCCGGATGTCGTTGCTGGATCTGTTGCCACCGCCATTGAAACGTGCTTATTACACGCCAGAGCGAGGTAGGGCTGTCGTTCGTTTTCGGATTCAGGATATCGGTATTGCGGCTTATGGGCCTGTTTTTGAACGGGTTCAGCTTAAGTTGGCAGAGTTGCAATCCCAACGCCAAGATTTTCAAATCAGACTGTCTGGTGGCGCTGTGGAACGCTGGAAGAACCTGTATCAAATTGTCATGGATCTGGCGATCAGTTTGGGAACTGCCAGTTTGATTATCTTCATGGTTCTTGCCGTCGTTTATCGATCCTTGCGACTGGGATTGATCTCGATCATTCCCAACGTGTTTCCGCTTGCCATCACGGGGACATTGCTTTGGTTGTTTGGGCAGAGTCTTGAGATTGTGAGTGTCTGTGCGTTTACAGTTTGTTTGGGAATCGCCGTCGATGATACGATTCACTTTCTGACGCGTTATCGGGAAGAAGGATGTAAGACAGCAGATCGCAGACTGGCGATTCGCCGGTCGTTTGTGGGTGTTGGAACTGCATTGATCATGACTACGGTTGTGTTGATCATTGGTTTCAGTACAGCACTGTTGAGTGATTCACGCGATCACCGTATCTTTGCGATTATGGGGATCCTGACCATCGGCAGCGCGTTATTCGCTGATTTGGTTTTCCTGCCCGCCCTGCTTTTGCGGTTTGGCGGAACCCGAAAAAATGTGGTGGACGGGGATGGAAAAGATGAGGCATGAACCAGAGTGGATCGCGAGCATCCGTGAGCATGCGGTTAAATTCAATTCGGATTGGGTCGCAATGCGACGTCACCTGCACCAATATCCCGAACTCTCGAACCATGAGTTTCAGACCACTGAATATCTGGTGACAGCCTTTGAGCGACTTGGTCTGCCCACTCAGGTGTCTGGTGAGGGCCGTGGTTTGACAGCTGATTTTGCGTCTGCGACCGAGTTGGCCAACGGGCCGTGCATTGCCCTTCGTGGTGACATTGATGCATTACCAATCCACGATTCCAAACGGGTTGATTATCGGAGTCGGCGCGACGGAGTCATGCATGCTTGTGGACATGACGTGCATGCCACTATTGTGTTTGGAGCCATGCAAGTTCTTTCAGCCATGGATGCTGCTGGTGAATTGCCATGGCCGGTATCTGTGCGGGCCATCCTGCAGCCCTCAGAAGAGCTGGCCGTTGGTGCCCGGCACATGATTCATCATCACGCCTTGAGAGGTGTGAATGCAATTCTTGCGTTGCATGTCGATCCCACTCGTTTGGTTGGCTGTATTGGTTTGCGCAAGGGTACCTTGGCTGCTGCTTGTGATACCATCCATTTGCAGATTCATGGCAAGGGTGGGCATGGAGCACGTCCACAGATGACGAATGATCCCATCGATGCGGCGACGCACTGGGTACAGTCAGCATTTCGCCGAATTGCACGCACCGCAGACCCGCGTGAGACCGTGGTGTTTTCAGTGGGGCAGATCGAGGCTGGGCACAGCGCAAATGTGATTCCTGACAATGCCAGTCTGTCAGGTTCATTAAGATCGCTGGACCAAGAAAGCAGAAGAGTGGCTTTGAAGACTCTTGATGATGTTTGTGAGGCCATACAGCGGGAATCAGGGTGTGAGCTTGAAATGAGACTGGGCGCCTCGGCTCCGGCTGTTGTCAACGACGCAAAGCTGGTTGATCTGATGGTAGAAAGTATTGATCACACACTTACCGCAGGAGCCGTTGAGTGGATTGAGCGGCCAAGCATGGGCAGCGAAGATTTTTCTTATTACCTTGAACAAGTACCCGGTGCGATGTTGCGACTCGGGGTCAGCGGTGAGCAGGTGGGTAATGCTCCACTGCACACTGCGGCGTTTGATATTGACGAGCGGGCTATTGCGATTGGAAGTCAGATTTTTGCCGCCACAGTGATTCACTATTTTGATCCTGCCAATGAAGCCTGAGTTGGTTGGATCTGTCACCATGCCGCATCGCGTGGATTTGTTGCGTAGAATGGGGACGACGAGATGGGTTTTGGCAAATGCCGTAGACGCGTATTGATGATCAATTTGTTGGAGCATCGGAATGGCCAAACTTGAATTCACACCCAACGCCTCTCCTACCATTGGTGTGGAACTTGAGCTCGGGATTGTTGATGCTGAAACTTTCCAATTGGAAAGTGGATGCAGCCGTATGATTGAACGTTTGCCGGTAGAAGTGGCGACTGAAGTCAAGCACGAATTGATGCAGTGTTGTGTTGAGGTGATCAGTGGCGTTTGTCATAACGTCGCAGATGCACGGGGTGACTTGTCGGCGAAACTCAGGCAAGTAGAACAGGCAGCTGATGCCGAGGGTTTAAAGTTGTGGTGGGGAGCGACTCATCCCTTCGGTTTGTGGGAGGAGCAGCACGTGACCGACACGCCTCGGTATCACAATCTCATGCAGCTGCTGCAGGAATTGGCTCGCCGAATGATTACGTTTGGGCTGCATGTACATGTGGGAGTCGATACAGGCGATAAAGCAGTCATGATCTGTGATCGAATCATGCAGCATTTACCGACGTTGTTGGCTTTGTCAGCCAGCAGCCCTTATTGGCAGACACGGGATACTGGTCTGCATTCGCATCGATCGAAACTGATGGAAGGATTGCCAACTGCCGGTTTGCCCACCTTGATGCGAAACTGGAGCGAATATGTGTGGTTGGTGAATCACATGGTCGAAACGGGATTCATTAACACGATTCGGGAAATTTGGTGGGATGTTCGGCCACATCATAATTTTGGGACGGTTGAGGTGCGTGTGTGTGACATGCCAGGTAACCTGGATCATGTGTGTGGTTTGACGGCGTTGATTCAGTGTCTGGTCAAAAAATTAAGTGACGAGATTGATGAGGGAACTTATCAGTTCGATTGCCATCCCATGATGGTCAGGCAGAACAAGTGGCGTGCGGCGAGGTATGGCATGTCTGCCAAGTTGGTTCACGCCCGAGATTATCGTGTCGAACCAGTCACGCACATTGCCTGCGATCTGGTTGATCGCTTGCGAAATGTCGCCCAAGATCTTGGTTGTGAAGATGACCTCTTGTATATCAGGGAAATCACCCGGGAGGCTGGCTGGGCTGACCGCCAACGCGAAGTGATGGAGTCAACGGGCAGTCCGGCAGCAGTTGTAAAACAGCTCTCAAATATGGCCCGATTGAGTGATTTTCATTTGGATGCCAGACGATGAACGCAGAGCTCTTGATTGAATCGTTGGACCTCAATGGCTTGCACAAACTGGCATCCAGGCTCGTTGATTGTTTGCCCGGGCGGATGACGATCGGTTTGGTGGGAACTTTGGGAGCGGGGAAAACAACACTGGTTCAAGCGATTTCAAGTGCGATTGGCGTAGATCGGGCAGATGTCACAAGTCCCACCTTTACCCTGTTGCAGTCACATCATGGCTGCGGACAGACCCTGCATCATCTGGATGCCTATCGGGTAGCGGATGAAGATGAGTTCCTTGAACTCGGGGTCGAGGAACTGTTTGATCAGGAGCAGGCATGGACTCTGATTGAATGGGCTGATCGGGTTGAGGACGTGATGCCGCGGGATTCGTTGTGGTTGGAGATTCGCCTTGAGCCGCAGCCTGATACTCGATCTGTCAAAATCTGGACCTCAGATTACGAACTGTCGCAGTCACTCAAAACGGCACTACGAGAAATGATCCCCAAAGGCTAAGCTGCAGGGAGAGCCGATGGACCAGCAAAACAAATCTCTGCCGATTGTCCGCCCACTGCCAAACGATGTCTGTTTGGTAGAGCTGTTTTCGCGTCTGTCATTACTGCCTGGATGCCTATGGCTCGACTCTGTGTCCCGTGGCCCCTGTGATCCTCACGGACAGCCGATTGGGCGATACAGCTTTTTGACCGCTGATCCCATTCAATCACTCGTTGCGTTTGCGGGTGATCCCGACCCATGGCCTGTGCTCGCTCAATGGTGTGACGCACTGCCCGATGATCATGATCCCTCCCTGCCTTCATTTCAAGGCGGAATTGCAGGGTTGATCGGTTACGAAGCAGCGACTTGGTTGGAATCAGTGGGGATGCCTGAGGCCAATGATCTACCAACTCCTGCCATGTCGCTCGGGTTATACGACTGGAGCATCGCATTCGATCATCAGCTTGGGAAAGGGTGGCTGATCAGTCAAGGTTTATCCGCTACTGATTCAAGCCAGCGATTCTCGGTGGCGGTTGAGCGAGCTGATTACGTTCAGCAGTGGTTGTTTGGAAACTCTGGCACAGAAGCGTTGGCAACAGATCGAGCCAAAGTTGATTCTACGGGTTCCGACTTGCAAGGTAATGACTTTCATGGAGGTGGATTGCCACAGGCTGAGGTGCCAAGTGACTGTCACCCAACGCCAGTTTCTTTGTATCGCCAATTTCCAACTGATCACCCTTCGGTAACCAGTAATTTCACAAGCGAGAAGTTTCAGCAGAGTGTTGCTGAGATCGTGAACTCAATTCGGAAGGGTGATTCATTTCAGGTTAATCTGGCCCAACGCTTGTTGGTGCAACAGCACCTCAAATCGCCAGATCTGTATCTTCGCCTGCGTGAAAAAAATCCGGCGCCCTTCAGTGCTTATTATGGCGGTGATGGTTTTACGGTGTTGAGTAGTTCGCCGGAGGGTTTTTTGCAGGTCCGCGGTTCCCTGGTCGAAACCAGACCAATCAAGGGAACGGTACCTCGGACAGGGCATGATTCAACGGACCATGCCCTGGCTGAAGAGCTTGCCCAAAGCGAAAAGGATCGCGCCGAGAATGTGATGATTGTTGATTTGATGCGCAACGATCTTTCTCGAGTCTGCCGTGATGATAGTGTCCAGGTTCAGCAGCTTTGTGAGTTGGAAAAATACGAATTTGTTCAACATCTCGTCTCAGTCGTAAGTGGAAAGTTGCGGGACGATAAGAACGTTGTTGATCTGCTTCGGGTTTGTTTTCCCGGAGGCAGTGTGACTGGCGCACCGAAAATTGAGGCGATGAGGACGATTGCCCGCATGGAACCAAATCCTCGAGGCCCCTATTGCGGTTCAATCGGCTACATCAGCTGTGGGGGCGATGCTGATTTCAATATTCTGATTCGGACAATCACGGCTGCTCATGGACAATGGCAACTTCCAGTTGGCGGTGGTATTACGGCCCGTAGTTTGCCTGATGCGGAGGAAGCCGAAACGTGGGATAAGGCGAAAGGAATGTTGCGAGCTGTTGAGTCTGTTTAGCTGCTCTCGGTTCCATACGCTGAGGTGCATTTTTTGTCTCGCGATAAATGAAACGAATCGTTTTCAGGCTGCCGCAGGTCAGCAGTAGCGGCTTTGGCACACGCGTTGAAGGATAGGCTGAACAGGAGGTCTGGTGTTGCTGGGCAGAATAGGGGCGATCTCCGCGTGATGCGACTGACTTGCACGATGCAGGTTTCCTCAGCAGCCATCGAGCTGGGTGTTGATGTTGATGTGATCGGCTGATGATCACTTTGCCTTCGGAAGACTGAAGATGTGTCGCGCGCTGCGGATTTGCGCAGAACATTTTCTTTGGGGTTTCCAAACACGTTCTTTTGCGAAAAGTCAGTGAGCTCGAAAGGCGTTGTCGTTCATTGGGGGCTTGTGCTCGAATGTGCCCTTTTTTCCGATGATTTACGCACGAATCGCGTTCGGTGATGTTTTGTAATTGATCGCGTTGGGTTTGCATTCGTTGCATCAATCCCCCTCTGCTGACTGTGGTCCAAATGGCGAACAAAGGGTGGGTGTGATCGCTCTACCGCCGCTTCCATGATGAAAAAAGTTTGTCGTATTCGAAGAACAGCCATAGACTCAAAGCCTATTCCCTTGGGTCGCTGCCCATGACCAACCATCTTTTCTACACAGGTCAAGACAATGCAAATTCGCTTTCGCGAGCTTTTGGGCTCCCGTCGTTTCGATCGCGCGCAACGTAAACGTCGCGCGCGTCGCCGAGTGCAACTCGAAAGCCTCGAGCAACGGATCACCATGACCGCATCCAGTGGTATGGAGGCTTCATCGGATTTGATATCCGGCTTCAATGCGGCAGCGAGTGAATCAAATTCTGGTTCCGACATGCGGGCTGATATACCGGAACAGGTGTTTGCTCCCTATGTCGATACCACTCTTTGGCCACCATTCGACTTTGTTGAGCTCGCCAAAGATGAGGGAGTCAAGTATGTCACGTTGGCATTTGTCGTCGCTGATCCGGCAACCAGTGAACCCAGTTGGGGTGGCTACTACAGTGTCGACTCCGGTTACCGAGGTGATCAGATCGATGCGTTGCGGGATCTGGGTGGTGAAGTCCTTGTGTCATTTGGCGGCGCGGCAGGGACACCACTGGCAGCTGCAATCACTGATGTCGATGACTTGACACAGGCTTATCAGGATGTTGTTGATCAATACGAACTGACATGGATTGATTTTGATGTGGAAGGATCTTGGGTCGCAGACGAGGTTTCGATCGATCGTCGATCTCAGGCCATTCGAAACCTGCAGGATCAGGCCGCGGTTGATGGCAGGCCCTTGGAAGTCTGGTTCACTTTGCCTGTGCTACCAAGCGGATTGACCAATGATGGCTTGTATGTGGTTGAGTCCGCGCTGAGTTATGGCGTTGATATCGGCGGGGTCAACATCATGGCTATGGACTATGGCGATTCAGCTGCCCCCAACCCGGAGGGACAAATGGGGGATTATGCCATTCAGGCAGCCCAAAGTTTGTTCGATCAGATGCGCGGTGCGTATGACGCTGCAGCTGTTGACGTGACTGATGCCGAGTTGTGGAACCTGATTGGGGTCACTCCCATGATTGGACAGAATGATGTTATGTCAGAACGGTTCTATCTTGAGGACGCTGAAAAACTTTTGCACTTTGCTGATGAAGTGGGGATGGGATTTCTTTCGGCATGGTCGGCCAATCGTGATGCTCCTTGTGAAACGTTTGGTACGCTTGCACTGACTTGTAGTGGCGTGCCTCAAGAGCCCTTCGAATTCGCGCAAACTCTGGGGCA
This sequence comes from Rhodopirellula sp., assembly GCA_003513555.1. GTDB lineage: Bacteria > Planctomycetota > Planctomycetia > Pirellulales > Pirellulaceae > Rubripirellula. Next base: position 18,256 of record DOPG01000150.1, read on the forward strand.
ATTCACCATTGGCGGCGGTGACACCGGCACTGGAGATAACGGAGGTGGGGACAACGGCAGCGGCGATACGAGCGGCAATGATTCCGGTACTGATGATTCAGGACTGGGGGATCTCCAAGGAAAGGTCTTTCCTGTTAATCCTGCTGGACCCGATATCATCAACTTCAATCCCGATGAGGATCGGCTCGACTTTGGTGATATCTCAGTTCATAACCTGATCCTTGGCAAATTGGAAAGCGGGGAAATTGCCATTGTGAATCCTTGGGCTTGGAATCCTGAATATCAGGTTGTCAAGGATCGCAGTTTTACCGATTTGAGTATTCACAATTATGGTGTGGTCGCGAACGAGCATTTGCGGCAGGACATTGGTGGCGTTGTTTCGTGGGAGCAAGGTGTGGGGCCACGAGAGTCCGATACGGTCTATGTCCGTTCACACGAGTACGGCGTACAAGAACGCATTAATGATTTTGATCCACAAACGATGAAGCTTAGTTTCCTGTATTTTGGGACACGCGAACGTCTGAGTGTGGAGGATACATCCGAAGGCCTGCTGATTTCGGTTCAACCAACGAATCAGAGTGTGTTGTTGGCTGGGATTTCAAAGAGTGATTTGGTACCTGCCAACATTGAGTTCCACCATGATCAAATTGTTGAAGATCAGCTGGAGTTGCAGTTTGGTTTCTCCGTCGACGAATTGACGTTGGTGAGTCGAGCAGAGTTGCTGACTCCGGCAGCGCCGGCCGGTGAAACGACTGATGGAAACCAAACCCGTCCGGGGAGTGGGAATTCCCATGACCACGGAAATCACGACCACGGAAATCATGACCATGGTGGTGGTATGGACGGCATGATGCCATCGATCTCAGTGACTGATGTGGTGGTCACAGAAGGCACAACTGCTGATGTTTCTAAAGGTGCTTTGTCAACGCTTGGCAATCAGATCATTGATGAAACTGGACAATCCGTGCGTCTTGCAGGCGTGAATTGGTTTGGTTTAGAGACGACTAATTTTGCTCCCCATGGCCTGTGGAGCAGAGGATACGTCGACATGATGGACCAGATGAAGGCCGAAGGCTTCAATACCATTCGGTTGCCATACAGTGACGAACTTTTCGATGCTGGAAGCACCCCTAATGGTATCGACTTCAGCAAGAACCCTGACTTGCAGGGACTGAGTGGTCTGGAAATCATGGACCGGATCGTGGCACAGGCGGACGAATTGGGTATGCGAGTGATTTTGGATCATCACCGGTCTGAGGCAGGGAACAGTGCCAATGAATCTGGGCTCTGGTATTCCTCTGAGTATCCTGAATCTGTCTGGATTGAGCACCTGACACAATTGGCAACTCGGTATGCCAACAACAGTTCTGTGGTCGGAATCGATCTGCACAACGAGCCTCACGGCGGTGCAACCTGGGGTGATGGTTCAGCTAACGACTGGCGTTTGGCAGCCGAAAGGGCTGGTAATGCTGTTTTAGCCGTGAATCCAAAACTGTTGATTATTGTCGAGGGTGTCGAAGTTGCTTCCTCCGGGTCTTACTGGTGGGGAGGGAACTTGTCCAATGCCGGTGACGCGCCGGTGCGTTTGGACGTGGCAAATCGACTTGTCTATTCTGCCCATGATTATCCGGCCAGCGTCTACCAGCAGGGATACTTCAATGACCCGGCTTATCCAAATAACCTCACGGAAGTTTGGAATGATAACTGGGGCTATCTGTTCCGGGAGGGGATTGCACCCGTCTTGCTGGGTGAGTTTGGCAGCAAACTGGAAACTGCCAGCGATCAGCAGTGGTTCGACACCATGGTTGAGTACCTCAAAGGCGATCTTGATGGCGATGGTGATTACGATCTGGAATCTGGGCAAGAGGGAATCAGTTGGACCTATTGGTCATGGAATCCTAATTCCGGCGATACCGGAGGGATTCTCAAGGATGACTGGCAAACCATTCATGAGAATAAAGTTGATGGTTTGGAATCAGTGCAGTCAGGTTTTGCTGAAACCGATGGCGACACATCAACCGTAGCTCTTGTGACAGTCAGTTTATCTGCTGCATCGATGCACACGGCTACAGTGCAGTACTCTACGGCTGATGGAACCGCTCTTTCTGAAAGTGACTATACCGACACCAACGGAACTTTGACGTTTCTACCCGGTGAAGTTTCGAAAACGATTCCGGTTTACGTGAATCCCGATGCAACGGTTGAGCCAGATGAACTGTTCTTTGTCAATCTGACGAATGCGACTCATGCGACTTTGGCCGATGCAAATGCAATGATTACTATCGTGGACGACGATAATACCGAACCCGTGTTGCCGACACTGAGTGTCAGTGATGCAAGTGTGACCGAAGGTGACACCGAGGCCAGATCGATGTCCTTCACTGTGGCGTTGTCAAAAGTTGCAACCGAAGATGTGACGTTTGACTACACAACAAAGCCAGGTTCTGCGGTTGCACCAGCCGATTACAGTAGTGCAACGGGAACTTTGACGATCGCGGCAGGGCAGATGGAACAGACGATCGTGGTGGAAGTGAACGGTGACCTGCTTGAGGAAGGCAGAGAATCATTCCAAGTCAGTTTGAGCAATGCCGTCAATGCGAAGCTAGCCGATGCAAATGCTGAAGGCACGATTCTGGACAACGATCAGACTGTCGTTCCTGCTGGCTTCTCTTATCGCACTACAGATGATTGGGGTAGCGGTTTCAATGGCGAAATCACGTTGACCAATCGCGGAACTGAAGCGTGGTCGGGATGGCGACTTGAGTTTGATTGGACGCATGAAATCAGCCAGGTGTGGAATGCTCTTCTGATCGAGAACAGTGACGGTAGCTTCGTGATCGACAACGAATTCTGGAATGGCGCAGTTGGACCCGGTCAGAGTGTGATCATCGGCATGGGGGGCAGCCCAGGGAATGTCACGACCATCCCCTCCAATGTCTATGTCAATGGAATCCTGGCTGATGTGGGGCAATCAGATCCGACGCTGTCGGTTGCTGATGTCGGTCTCGATGAGGGAGACTCTGGTGCATCGGTTGCCGAACTGGTTGTTTCACTTTCGAAAGTGGCGAGTGAAGATGTCACGGTGAATTACACTACCAAGGATGGGTCAGCTTTGGCTGGTTCTGACTATGAAAGCAAGATGGGGTCTGTGACCATTCCTGCCGGAAACCTGTCGGCTGTGATCTCACTAAACGTCAATGGCGACGTCGACGTGGAGAATGATGAAACCTTGACGGTCGAACTTTCATCGCCGCAGGGCGCTGTGATCGCAAGCGGTGTGGCAACCATCACGATCAAGAACGACGATTTAGGTTCTTCAAATAACTCCGCTGAATATCGAACCGTCAGTGACTGGGGGTCCGGATTCACCGGCGAATTGAAATTGACCAATCGTACGGATCAGGCGTGGGATGGCTGGGAGGTTGAGTTCGATTGGGAACACAACCTGACACAGTTCTGGAGTTCGAAATTGGTAAGCCATTCCGGACAACATTACGTTGTGAAAAATGAGAGCTGGAATGGAAAGGTTCAGCCTGGTGCGAGTGTGACGCTTGGATTCAGCGGTAATCCCGGGAATGTCGTGACCACCCCGCGTAATATCACGATCAATGGCCAGAGCGCGGGAGGAAACGATGACTCCGGCGATGACACTGTTGAAATGACGGTTAGCGATGTTGCCATCCTGGAACCTGATGCTGGCACCGAGGCACTGGCATTCACTGTCAAGCTTTCGAAAGCCGTTCCCGAGGGCGGGCTCACTTCGGTCGACTACTCAACTGTCGGTGTGACAGCCGTTGCTGGTGAGGACTTTGTGCCCACCCAAGGGACATTGAATTTTCTGGCAGGTGAAATGGAGAAGACGATTGAGGTTCTGGTCAAGGGTGATACAGCCGTGGAAGCAGATGAAACATTCGAGCTTGCCCTGAGTCAGGTTGTCAATGCAAAGTTGGACGACAACACGGCGGTTGGGACGATCCAGAACAATGATTCGGAAGAATCAAGTGGTGATGTTGCGTGGAGTGTTTCCAGTCAGTGGGGGACAGGCTACGTCGCATCGATTGTGATCACCAACAACGGGGAACAGTCGTGGAGTGGCTGGGAACTCGAGTTCGATTCACCACATCAGATTGACAGTATCTGGGGAGCGCAGATTGTCAGTCATGAGGGAACGCGGTATCGCCTTCGAGCGTTGTCTTGGAACGGTTCAGTGGCAACCAGTGGAAGCGTGAGCATTGGCTATCAGGTCAATACCAGTGGGCCTCTTGAGCCAACGAACTTCCAGTTGAAAACGACTTGATCATGTTTGAGCTGCCGGTTTTGGTGTAACAGAAGTTCAGTCTGTGCAACATGCTTTTGTCCAACTTGTCGTCATGGCGAGCGTAATGCTTTGCTTGGCGCTCGCTACGATCTGTTGGTGCTGTTGTCCAGTATTCGTTGAGTATGACTGGCCCGTGGTTTCACTGTCCGCCTACTGTGTGGCTGAACCTCGAACGTGTGTTACGGGGGGGCGATTCGCAGAAATCTTTTACTCGTGTTTGTTCGCTAGACGAATTTCAGCCAGCGTTTTTTGTCACATATGAACGCAAGCTGTCGGAATTCAAGCGTGACCTGCAAATCCGGAATGATGAAAGCATTTGATGGATACCAGTAAGCTGCCGCGTGGATCATGCTGCTCGCTGATAAATGATGCCACTGCGATCGCGTCCCTTCGAGTCGATTGCTCCTGTTTTTCGAAGCACGTAGGCAATTTGTTGGGCATGCCATCGCGGCCGATCAATGATCGTTGCAAGATCGGCAGTATTGAAGTTTTCAATGGTTGGTGGCAATTTGAGAAGTGCCAGAAGATCAGCGGGAGTGCGCAGTTCAAGAGACCGCTGAATGGTCTCCAGGCGTACGTCTCCCACTTGAAAATCTTTATGCCAGCGTCGCTTCCGTTTTTTGCCGGGGAGACGTATTTGTTCGATCTCGATCAATGGAACTTCAATCACGAGATTCGGATGTGGGAAAACGCGAGTGAAGTAGATCAGTTCGTCAAAGAGTTCCAGCAGGTTTCCACGTTTCGGGCTCAGCCTTCGTGAGGTCACTGGACCACCGCGTTTTTTTGCCTTCGCGATTCGTGTGCGCATCACCACCGGCTTGACCACCCGAAGTTGGTGGTGTTTCAGCAGGTTGCGGCATTTGTCACGGATGGCTGAAAGTGACGCACACTGCACTTCTATCAATTCATCATCACGTATTGCATCAATACGATACTGGCCCAGCACAACTTCTGTGCTGTCGTCGTTCTGGGCATAGCAGCGTTTCAGTTGCTGGTGAAGTGTCGTTTCCATGACTTTGGTTCAGCGGGCATCGTGCCTTGAATCGATGGGATACCGTTCTATTCTGGTTCGATTCCGAAATCCCGAATCGTTGTCAGTGTGTGCAATTCAAGACCTTTGGCCTTGAATGCCTCTTCGCCACCAGCCAAGCGATCAATGATCGCAATGACTTTCTCAACGACGAGACCATATTCTCGAGCCGCGTCGACTGCTTTCAAAGCGCTACCACCACTGGTGATGACATCCTCGACGATGACAACCCGTTGCCCTGCTTTAACGGGGCCTTCGACTTGTTTCCCTGTTCCGTGATCCTTGGGTTCCTTGCGGACCATGAAACCTTTCAGTGGCAAATCCTGTTGACCCGCCAAGGTGATGATGGACGCTGTAATCGGATCAGCGCCGATCGCCATCCCTCCCACTGCTTCAGGTAAAGTGCCTGTTGAACGCATCACGTCCAACATTCCCTCTGCAATCACGTTGGCACCCTTGGGATGTAGCGTGATGTTGCGGCAATCGAGGTAATACGAGGCCTTCTTTCCACTGGCCAAGGTAAATTCACCTTGCTGCAGTGACTCGGTTCGGATCAGTTCCAGCAACGCATCACGGTCATATGACATCTTGGAGGCTCTTCGTCAGAAAAAAAGGGAGAGAGGTAGTTTGTCACTCCCCACAGTTTTACCGACGAATGGTCACAGATGAACCCCGTGACAGAATGCCGTACAGGTCATCAGCGATATCTTCCGCCAAGCTGATACAACCGTCCTTGCTGGGGCGAGTGGGATCCGGGCTACCATGAATGCAGATTTGGTTGCCCAAATCCATCCAAAAATTTCCATATGGATTGGCTGGGCTTCCCGGAGCAACCGGGGTGCCACTGCGGTTGTAGAACGTCTTGCCAGTCTGCTTGTCCTGAATTGTGTAGGAACCCTCGACAGCAAGGGGATCATTTCCCACAGCAATGGGGAAGCGACCTGCGTAATAATCACCCATGAACAGTGTCAGCTCTTGCAGTGTCAGGTTGACTTCAGCACGAAAGGGTCCGCGGACCACTTTCAACTCGGTACCGGGAAGAATGGTCAGTGGGTCCTGAATGCCGTTGATGTTGGCAAGCAGTTGCCATGGCACATCGTATGCTTGGGCAACCTCTTGCAGGGTTTCACTGCGACTCATCCGGTGGGGTTGTTCCAGCAGGTGTCGTTTTGAGTAAATGACTTCTCGCGCCAGCGGATCGAGACGGGCCAACATTTCGTTACGTTGTTCAACCGAAATGTTTGGCGTGTTGTAAAAAATGCTCAGCGTTGCCAGGGCATCTTTGCGTTTGTCCTGTCGGAACTGCATGTCCGCGGTGCGAATCGCGTTTGCCAAGCCAATATTAGGTGCAATCTCCGCGGTTACGGTCGCGATGTCAGATCCACTGAGACCAATGTCCTCGGCACTTGCCGTTGCCACTCCGCCGGCCTGACCCACGCCGGCATTCGGTAAAGCAACACCGCTTGGCTGGAAACTTGGGTCGATATTATCGGGATTCGGTAGTGCGAAATCACCCGCTGTCTTGGGGTAGCGATCATTCGTGTAAGCGTTGGCAATATCTGCTTGTGTTGCAGCAGATGCCCCGGGTGGCATTGTGTCGCCAACGTCCGCGAGGGGAACAGGACTACTGGCCTGACCCGAGAGGTTGCTGTCAGTTGCCGCCCCGGCTGCTAGCGAGTTGTCAGGAATGTCGATAGTGCTTCGGCCTTCCTGTCGCTGCATGTCGGCCGATGGCGGAGCTTCAGAATTCACGAGAGGTGTACCAAGATTCTCTCCGGGGATGCTACTTCCACCGAGAGATTCAGGCAAACCGAGCGTGGAGTCAAACGCGGTGTCCAGCCCGTCATCAACAGCAAGTAGACCTTGCACATCTTCGGGGAGAGTTTCCGGTGGCTTGGTCATGGAAACATACGCTCCATAGATCACAGCCATCATTAACACAACGATTGCGGCGGTTTTTAACGTCTGCACAACTGTCCTCCATGACGGGATCTGATGTGATCAGATCCATCACATGTACTTGCAAGTAATCAACGGTCGAACCACGCCTCTCACTTGTTCCAGCGGGAAACTTGGCCCATCAGCGGTGAGATTAGCGAAAATCTCGGGCTTCCTGCCAGATCAGTTTCGCAGCGTCATGGTGGACCCTACCCACCAGAGCTGAAATAGTCTTTGCGCCGTGTTGCGGCGGACTAGTCTGCTCTTGCAGGTACGATCATTGCTTGCATCATCTTGCCGTCATTTGGGCCCGTCGCGTGCCTGTCGACTACTTCAGCTTGACTCGGCAAAGAAAACTATCAGCGGTGATGTAGAGTGTTTTGCCATCGGGCCCAAACGTGCAGTTGCTTGTGCGTCCCCCGGTGATCAGTCTTCCCAGCAGTTTGCCTTGAGGGCTGATCACATAGATTCCACCGGGACCGCTCCCAAAGATCGTGCCATCTTTTGCCACGGCGAGGCCATCGGGAAGTCCGGGGAATTCCTGTATGTATTTCTTGCCATCGAACAGGACTTTGCCTTTTTCTAGTGTTTTGTCCTGTTTGACGGGAAACGCCATCCAGATGGGATTTTCAGGATCGCTTTGCGCGACGTAAAGAGTTTTCTCATCAGGTGAAAGGCCGATGCCGTTGGGGCGGGCAAGTTCTTTGCTAACTAAGGTCAATGATCCGTCAGTGTCGAGTCGATAGACTCCACAAAAATCAAGTTCGCGTCTTGGATCGGATTCTCGATCTGGCAGACCATAGGGTGGGTCAGTGAAGAAGATCGAACCTGAGGAATGAAAGACAAGGTCGTTGGGGCTGTTTAGGCGTTTTCCCTGATAGTTATCGACAAGTGTTCGTTTGCCACCACCTTTGGTGAGCACGGAAACACGCCGGTCACCATGTTCGCAAGCGGTTAGCCGCCCCTGTGGATCGAGTGTCAAACCATTGGAGCCCGGTTCCAGTCCATAGTAGGTAGCACCTGTATATCCACTGGGTGACATGAACAGGTCGGTGCCTCGTTTTTCGGACCAGCGGAAAATACTGTTTCGTGGAATATCCGAAAAAAGCAGGTGTCCCCCGCTGTCATCGGCGACCCATACAGGACCCTCGGTCCACGTGAAGCCACTGGCCAGGACTTCAATTTTTGCCTGGGAATCGACAATGGCATCGAACGCGGGGTCGAGCTTTTCTACTCTGCCAAGCGTTGTGGGTGTCTTAGCAACACCAAGGGAGGTAAAGGTAAGCAGTAGAGCAATGGAAAGATTGACTTGTCGCATGTTTGATCGGCGGAGAGTTTGAGGCAGAGTTGGAAACAGTCCGGGGACGCTTGCGGTGTTCTCACAGTCTGATGTGAGCGTGTTGCAGGCCGTGGCTACAAAATGGGCAGGATTAAAACTGCGGCGTCGATTGTACTTGGTTGCCCACGTCAAATGTTCATCCAGTCATTAATCCGAAGTGGAAAACTGAATTCCATACATCGCAGCCGCACTCAGACGCCCTGATGCTTCTGAACTTTCGCTTGGCTGCGGAGCATGGATGCCACTAATGCTGTCCAGCCTGTTTGGTGATTGGCACCCAAACCTTTGCCATTATCGGCATGGAAATACTCGTAGAACAGGATCAAATCCTTCCATGCGGGGTCGTTTCGGTAACGCTCGTCTCCGCCATGGGCAGGGCGGTTACCTTCTGAATCGGGTTCAAACAGCGATATCAATCGCCGCTCAAGCTCTCGGGCGACTTCCAGCAGATTCATCCGATTGCCGCTGCCAGTGGGGCATTCGACTTTGTATTCGTTTCCATAAAAGTCATGGTAGCGTTTCAATGATTGAATCAAGAGATAATTGACAGGGAACCAAATGGGGCCACGCCAATTGCTGTTGCCGCCAAACATCCCGCTTTCGCTTTCTCCGGGAACGTAACCGACCTCATGTCGTCGTCCACCGAAATCAAAAATTAACGGCTCGTCTCGATGTGCTGCCGACATGCTGCGGATTCCAAACGGAGACAGGAATTCATCTTCGTCCAGTAAGACAGCGATGAGCCTGCGGAATCGGTCTTCTGATGGGATCGCGAGTAGACGACGGCAAGCTTCACCTGAGTCGGGGTCTTCTCGTTCCATGTATGTCATGTGCTGACTTAGATCATCACGGTTGCTGAGAAACCAGTTCATGCGACGGCGGAAACCAGGCAGTTTTTCGATAATCTCTTCTTCTAAAATGACACCGGTCATCAAGGGCAGCAGACCAACGAGTGACCGCACACGGATTGGGATGGAATGGTCCTTTACGAACAGGTGGTCGTAATAAAAACCATCCTCTTCATCCCACAAGCCGGTGCCGTCCATCGAGTTCATGGCTTCCGCAATCGCGACATAGTGCTCAAAGAACTTGCTCGCCATGTCACCATAAGCTTGGTGGTCCTCGGCAAGTTCAATGGCAATCCGCAACATCGTGCCACAATAGAACGCCATCCATGCAGTTCCGTCCGCCTGTTCGAGGTGCCCTTCCGGAAGTGGTTTGCTGCGATCAAATACGCCAATGTTATCGAGGCCCAAAAAGCCACCAGCGAAAATGTTTTTGCCTCGCGGATCTTTGCGATTTACCCACCAAGTGAAATTGATCAATAGCTTTTGAAACGCCCGAGCAAGGAATACCTTGTCACGTTGGCGTGGTGGGCCAGTCGCTTTATAAACCTGCCAAACACCCCATGCATGCACTGGCGGATTCACATCGCCAAGGTGCCATTCGTAGGCAGGGATCTGGCCGCTGGGGTGCATGTACCACTCACGCAAAAAAAGCAGCATCTGCTCTTTGGCAAAGTGTGTGTCCAACCCTGCCATTGGCACCATATGAAACGCTAAATCCCACGCTGCATACCAGGGGTATTCCCATTTGTCGGGCATCGAGATGATGTCTCGATTGAACAGGTTCCGCCAGTCGCTATTACGGCCCTCTTTTCTCGCCTCACTGGTGGGGACACCATTGGGATCACCATCAAGCCAAGTGCTGACAGAGTAATGGTAGAACTGCTTGGTCCACAGCAAGCCTGCATACGCCTGACGCATGGTGGCTTGACGCTCCAGCGGCAGAGAATGCGGAATCCGATCGGCGTAAAATTCGTCGGTTTCGGCAATGCGAGTCTCAAACGTGCTTTCAAACGAATCAGCAAATGCCAACTCTGCAAACTTGGCTGGATCATTCTTCGCTTCGTCTGTGATCAGCGGCGATTTTGCGTGGGTTAGACGCAAGCGGATTTGCCGAGTCTCGCCGGCTGGGATCATGATCAATCCGTAGACCCCACATTTGGTGCCTCGTTGTTTGGGGTTCACTGCGCGCGTGTCACCCAACACAACATAGTCGTTGATCGCATCTTTGAAATATTCCGATTCGCTGGGAAGGTCGGGATAGCGTTTGGTGTTCGTTTCATTATCGGTGAACAGCCACGTCCAGCCATCCGTTCCAGCAGCGTCACAAGTGAACCAGAATTCATCCAGTGATTCATGGAAAGTCTGAACGACGTTGTCTTTTAGACGCATTGAGGGACGGGTGGTGCAACCTTCATCGGTACATTTCCACGTCCATGTATTGCGGAAAAAAAGTTGCGGTATCAGGTGTAAAACAGCTGATTGGGGACCGTGGTTTGTGATCGTGAGGCGGATCAGCAAATCGTTGGGATTCGCTTTAGCATATTCAGCCATCACATCAAAATAACGTGATTCATCAAATGCACGCGTGTCTGTGATTTCATACTCAGGTTCATTACGATCCCGCATGCGACTGATTTCGACCAGCTCTTCGTAGGGATAACGGCTTTGGGGGTACTTGTACAAAGCCTTCATGTAGCTGTGCGTCGGTGTGCTATCGAGGTAGTAATAGCATTCCTTCACATCTTCGCCATGGTTGCCTTCCGGGCCCGTGACTCCGAACAGGCGTTCTTTGATAATGGGGTCACGACCATTCCATAGTCCTACAGAGAAACAGAGTCGGCATTCACGATCGCAGATGCCAAGCAAACCGTCCTCACCCCAACGATAAGCTCGACTGCGGGCTTGGTCGTGCGGAAAATAGCTCCAAGTGGTATCACCACCTTCGCTGTAGTCTTCGCGAACGGTGCCCCATTGGCGTTCAGAAAGATAGGGGCCCCACCGTTGCCAATTCTGTTCTCTCTTGGCGGTATGGACGAGGCGTAGATCTTCGGGCGTCATGCGAATTCTCGATTGTCAGTCAATGTGAGGTGCCGTCGAGAAAACGCATTGATTCGTCTTCGCCAGTAAACGGCAAGCTTGTTTCCCACCACGCTCGGCAGAAGCTACCGAGCCGGAGGCTACAAAAATCCTCGACTCAGGATTCAGTGTCATCCAGAAGATCAACTGCTGCAAAGGCCTGCCCTTCTAGCATGGCAAGACTTGCACCCCCGCCCGTGCTGACATGGCTGACCTGATCCGCAAAGCCAAGTTGGTCAACGGCGGCTGCACTGTCACCACCTCCGATAATACTGATGGAGTCACCGTCGGCAACGGCCTGCGCAACAGCCTTGGTGCCCGCATCCATGGGGGGCTTCTCAAAGACTCCCATGGGACCATTCCAAACCACCGTCTTTGCATCTTTAATCACGGCAGCATATTTTGCGGCAGTGTCTGGACCAATGTCGAACCCTTCCCATCCATCCGGAATCTCACCAGCAGCTACGATTTTCTTATTGCATCCGGCGATATCGCCGAAGTCATCACCGCAGTGAGTATCGACTGGCAGGTGCAGTTTCTCACCGCCTTTGGCAATCAATTCCTTTGCCAAATCCACCTTGTCTTTTTCAACGAGACTGTCGCCCACTTGCCCGCCCTTGGCAAGCGAGAATGTGTAGGCCATTGCCCCGCCAATCAGCACCGCGTCACAGATGCCAAGCAGGTTATTGATGACATTGATTTTATCACTGACTTTGGCACCACCCAAAATTGCGACAAAAGGTCGGGCTGGGTTTCCAATGGCATCACTGAGATATTGGATTTCCCGAGCGACCAAGTGGCCGACGACGCGGGGTTTGCCTCCCATCGCCTGAGGAACCGCAACCATGGATGCATCGCTGCGGTGACAAGTGCCAAAAGCATCATTGCAGTAGCCATCGGCAAACGCGGCCAATTTTCCGGCGAACTCTTCGCAGCCTTTTTTCTCACCAGAGTTGAATCGCAGATTTTCGAGTACCAGAACCTGCCCATCCTTGAGTGCACCGGCTTTGGCGACGGCATCCTCACCGACAGTGTCTGTTGCCATAGCGACGGGTTGACCCAACGTTTCCGCCAGGCAGGCAGCGGCGGGTGCCAAGCTGAACTTTGCCTCAAAGCCTGTCCCTGCTGGACGCCCCAGATGGCTCATCAGAATCAATTTACCGCCTCGGTCGATCACGCTTTTGATGCTGGGCAATGCCATTCGAATGCGGCGATCGTCAGTAATCTTCTGAGTTTCATCCAGCGGCACATTAAAATCGACTCGCATCAGGATTGTTTTGCCAGCAACGTCAATTTGGTCGATTGTTTTTTTTGCCATTTTGGGTCGTCTCGTCGTTTTACGTCGTGATTCTGGGGGGGCGACTGCGTGCCCTCGGGGGGGCACGATCACAATGGAACTCGTCTTTTTCGCGAATTCAGCGAAATTCCGTGAGCAGGGATTATCGGCAAACCACGCCGGGTGTCGAGTATGCCTCGCTGCCGCTTGATTGAATGTCCTGAATTCCTCAACTCAGGACCCTGCAGTGACCGAAATAGCATCAAAGGCCTTGTACGCAGCGATCTGCTTGTGTCGGGATCGGTCGTCGGTGGTGACCCTTCCGTTGAAAAGGTGAATGAGAGTGTGTTACACGCGAAGGGGACATTGGTGGCGGGGGGATCAGTCCAGATATTCTTTCGCGGGTTCTGTCTCTGCGCCGTAGGCGTGTTGATTCACGCATCCCCCGTCCAAGCAACCGAACGTGGGGGATTTCTCTTCCGCAGCGAGAAGGGCTATCGCTCGTCCTCGTCCCAGCGAAAAGACGTGATCGCTGCTTTGCCCATGAACCGCCTGACCGCCCAGGCACAGCAGCGAATCCTTTCCGTTGCAGACTCACCCACTCTGTATCGACGACTGCCAACGCAGGCGATCGACTGTGACCCAGAGATGTTCACCTTTCTTTCTCGCAATGCCGAGGTCCTGGTGGGGCTTTGGGAGTTGATGGGAATCACGTCTGTTCAGACGCAACGTACCGGGCCCTACCGTTTCGAGGCTCTGGACGGGACCGGGACGACTTGCAGCATCGATCTGGTTTACGGTGACCCAAATGTTCACATCTTCGTTGCTGATGGTAGTTACGATGGCAAGTTGGTGACCAAGCCGGTTCGAGGTCGTGGAGTCTTTGTTCTGCGTAGTTCCTATTCCGCTTCGGCCAGCGGTCGTACGACCGTGACGGGCACGATTGATTGTTTTGTGAAAATCGAGGGACTCGGTGCCGACCTGATTGCTCGCACTTTGAGTGGCTTGATCGGAAGGTCTGCAGACAACAACTTCACTGAAACTGCGAAGTTCATGGCTCAGATCTCACAAGCGTCTGAAATGAATACACCTGCAATGATCGATGTGGCTTACCGACTACCGCAGGTAAGTAATGGCACACGACAACAGTTTGTCGATGTGATTCGCTCAGTGTCCAAGCGTGCTTGGGAACGCAAGCGGCAAACGCGAGCGTTGCCGGTTGTTGTCAAGAATCCAACTGCCGCTGCTGCCGCAAAGTCTACCTTGCGGTGAGCCGTGTTTGTGGCTGCTCCTTTCAAGTCAGTGCCTTCATGGTGTGACTTGTTGTTGCGAACCGTTCAGCTTTGGGTTCTAGAATCCCAGCTTGTCTCGGATCGCGGCCATATGGCCGGGGCCGGTTCCACAGCAGGCACCAATGATTGTTGCACCTGTCTTGGCCCATGAGGTCGCATACTTGGCATAGGTTTGGTAACCAAGTTCACAGTCTGTCCGCCAACCAATGTTGTCATCGGGGCTGCCAGCGTTGGCGTAGGCTCCGACAGGAACGGGGATCTCTGTTTCGACGATTGCTTTAAGAAAGCGTTGGGTGTCCGCTGCTGGCGTGCAATTAACCAGCACTGCACTGGCACCGAGATTGACCACTTGAGTTGCCAGCTGTGCCATTTCATGGGGAGTCATCAGATTTGCCTGAGGGCCGGCGGTCAATGCGACCCAGGTTTCCAAATCACAGGATACAGCAGCCTTGGTAGCTGCCAGAGTTTCGTCCGGTTGGCAGAATGTTTCGCACAGTAGCAGGTCGCACCCTGCCCCGGCCAAAGTCGTTGCCATTTCGTAATGCTCCGATTCCGCTTTTGCGCCGGGTGACAAATCGATCCGGTAGCAATCTTCAACCGGCGCAATGCTGCCGGCGACCCGGTGATGCTTAGGCACAGCTTCCTTGGTGAGTGCGACGGCGGCCAAGGTTCGTTCTCGCCAAAAACTGCCGCTTGCTCTTCGATTGGTACGGAAGGTATTGGTGGTGTGCACCGAACAACCATTTTGTGCATAGTCTCGATGAATGGCGGTGATCATCTCCGGGGCGGTCTCAATTGCCTCGGCGCTCCAGCATTCACGCACAGCTGGGACTCCTCGGGCTTCCAATTCGGTACCCAGCGGCCCATCGAGCAATGTGATCATTATGTTCCCGCTGCAACGAGATCGGCAGCCATCTGTTTTGCGCCTTTTAGATCCAGTTTTCCAGTTCCAAGCATCGGGATTTCCTCAATCTCGATGAAACTGTCCTGCGCAGGAATAAACAGATTGGGTAGGCCGGCATCGCTGAGTGATTTTCGCATCTCTGTGATATCCTTCTCTGTTTTAAGGTGCAGGACAATCAGTCGCTCACCCTTCTTGGCATCGGGGACAGCTGTCACGCACAAGCGAACTTGTTCGTCATCTTCGCCTTCGCGGAATGCCAGAGCCAGTTCCTCTTCGACTCGCACATGAGGCACCATCTCACCTCCGATTTTGGAAAACCGACTGAGGCGTCCCGTGATGTGGATGAATCCCTGTTGGTCGATGTGGGCGATGTCGCCGGTCACGTACCATCCGTTTTGGATTGTGTCTTTGGTCAGATCTGCACGATTGGCGTAGCCTTTCATCACATTGGGGCCGGAAATCAGCAGCATGCCGTCTTCGTCTGTGTCGAGTTCGTCATCCGTGTCCGGGGTTACTATGCGGGCGGAGACTCCGGGCAGGGGGCGTCCTACAGATCCTTCGACCCGATCAGGCTGGAACTTGGCAGGCGATCGTGAGGGTGGAATGTTGACGGATACCAGCGGGCTTAATTCGGTTGCACCATAACCTTCAACTGGTCGCACCCCAAACTTATCTTCAAAAGCTGCGAATAGCTCGCCCGGCATCTTTTCAGCACCAACAACGACCACATCAAGTTTTGAAAATTGTTCAGGCTTGACTCGCCGCAGGTAGCCACGCAGGAATGTAGGAGTACCCAGCAGAACGGTTACCCCGTATTTTTCGGACAGCTTTCCAACCTGCTTGGCGTCAAGTGGATTAAAATGATAGACGCCACAGGGACCCAAGCTTTGAACTGCCCATAAAGTCACTGAGTATCCGAAGGAGTGAAAGAACGGAAGAATGCCGAGGACAGTGTCCTTGTTGTTCAATCGCACTGCGCGTTCAATCGCATCCACGTTGTGACTGATGTTGGCGTTGCTTAGAAGAACACCCTTGGGCATCCCGGTTGAACCGCTTGTAAAGATTACCGTGAGTAGATCATCTGCTTTTATTTTGTTCAGTCCTAATAGAAGATCAAGCAGTGCCGCTGGGATCAGATAGGCCTGGATGAAGGCGATCGTCTTATCGATGACGGTTACTTTGTCACGCAGTGTGTCCAGCATCACCATCTCCGCATCGACTTCCAGTCCGGTCTTGCTGATGAATTTTTCAGTCGAAAGAACATGTTTGACACCAACGTCCTTGATGCAGTGATTCACTACATCACTGCTGACGGTGTAGTTCAGGTTTGCTGCAACTCTGCGATCCATGGCCAATGCTACATTCACTGCAACACCACCGACGCTGGGGGGTAGCAGCACACCGACGAATTGTTCGTCCTTTGCGAATACTTCACGCCGCAATACGCGTCGTAGTGCGAAGACTCGCAACAGCATGGACCGCCCGCTCGCTTCCTGACCCAAGGAGTCTGCTGCTTGCAACGATTTCCAGCGTTTTCTCCATACTCGGATGATGCGTTTGGCCAGGATGGGGTATTCCTGACGGTTGTGAATGGTTGCTTCAGCACCCAGTGCCAACACACTTGAACGTACGTGTGCAAGTGGTGTTTCAGGAGCAAGTGGTTTGCCGATGCGCAGGGTCAGTCGTCGGCGGAATTTATTGGGCCATTTGAAAAATAGCTTGCCACCCGAATGGCTGAAAATGCTGCCCCACATTCCTTCCGTGTAGATGGGCAGGATGCAGCCAGCAGTACCCTTGAGCATTTTCTGGTAGCCAGGCTTGAAGGCTTGTAGTTGGCCAGTTCGAGTGAGTGTACCTTCAGGGAAGATGCCGATCAGGTCACCATTATTGACACCTTCTCTGCCTTCTTTCAGGGCTCGCCCTATCGACTTGGGATTGGGGGCCATCAAGATGGTGCCAAACTGGTTAGCCAGGGCCTTGAGCAGTGGATTTGTGAAATTTCCTCCGTCAACGACGAAACGGATGTTGCGTGGCAAGATCCACAGTAACAGTACCCCGTCGATCCACGAAACGTGATTACTAACGATCACACATCCTTGGTCTTTTGGAATGTTTTCGAGTCCGATGACCTGTTTGCGGTAGAGGATCGAAAGTAGCACTGCGAAGGGTAATCGAATGGTGGACTTGGGCGAGATAAGCAACATCAAACCAAACGCCACAAGACCAACGACCAAAACTGTGAGTAGAATTTGCCAGTTGTCCACGCGAGAATCCTAGTGCGAGGTGAAAACAGAGGTGATGTTAGGGGCATAGATTAACGGAAACAGGTAGACAGTACGACTCGAGTTCTGGTCGTAAATACGACACTGGTGAGCCTGCTTTTGCTTTCTGACGCCTGTCTTCACTAATTCTTTCCGTCCCAGATTGCGACTTGCTTCGAATCCTAGAGCCCGCAATGAGTGATTCGATTTGGTCTGCATAAGAGAGAATTCACGTTTCCAGCAGAGCCTCGGACTCTTCAACACAGAAAATCGGAACCGAACCCGTCAGGACAGACGTCCGGAGCCGCATTGTAATCGATTCTTCTTTGGACGATTACTTTGCGAAGAGTTGCGACATGTCAGCAAAAGCCTTGAATTCAAGAGCGTTGCCTGATGGATCGAGGAAAAACATGGTTGCTTGCTCACCAACTTGACCCTCGAATCTGATGTAAGGTTCGATTTGGAATTCTACTTTTTGGGCGATCAAGCGATCGCGTAGGGCTCGCCAGTCATCCATCGTCAGTACCACCCCAAAGTGTGGTACTGGGACAGCATGCCCGTCAACTTCATTGTGATTGGTCGATGGGGTGAGGTTCCGGTCAAGGTGGGTGACAACTTGATGCCCGTACATGTCAAAGTCGATCCACTCTTCACTACTTCGACCCTCTGACAGACCCAGAATGCCTCCATAGAAAGCCCTCGCCTCGGGAATGTCTCGGACGGGGAATGCAAGATGAAACGGTTGGATGGACATCGGGTATCATCAGGGGGTAGCGAATAAAATAAGCAGCACCAGCTGTAAAGACTAACATTTTTTTGCACCCGTGGTTGTCTTTCACTAGATACAGTTACCAGAAAAATCAGTGCTTGCAGCGTCGTGTCTGTGCCTGTGTTGCCCATTGAAACTTGAACTCTGATTGTCATGAATCTACGAAAAAGAATCTCGCTGGCCGGCAGTTTGCACGTCATTCCTCCTAAAGTTCTCAGTCTTCTTTTGATGATTGCAACTGCAGGTGGCGTAGTGGCGGAACGGCCTTCGATATCAGAAAATGACTGGCCTTGGTGGCGGGGGCACGATCAAGATGGGGTAGCCGTTGGGAATCAGCAGCCTCCCATGCAGTGGAGCCGTACGGAAAATGTTCGCTGGCGGTTACCGATCGTGGGTCGCGGGCATGGTTCCCCCACCGTTTTTGCGGGTCAGGTCTTTCTTGCGACTGCCGATTCAAGCAAGGAAGAGCAGGCGGTTGTCAGTGTCGATCGTGAGACCGGTGAGTTGAATTGGCAGACGGTGGTTCACAGGGGCGGGTTTGCCAATAAGAGCAAAAATGAACTGAATAAGAAGGCATCTCTTGCCTCTTCCTCTGTCGCGACTGATGGTGAAAAACTATTCATCAATTTTATGAATGATGACGCGTTATGGACTACAGCACTTGATCTAGGTGGTGAGATTCTCTGGCAAAAGCGAATTTCAGATTATGTCCTGCATCAGGGCTATGGTGCATCCCCTGCAATCTTTGGCGCTCTTGTGATTGTTTCGGCGGACAACAAGAGTGGTGGAGTTGTGGTCGGCTTGGATCGTGATTCTGGCAAGGTTTTATGGCAGCGGGATCGGCCATCCAAACCGAATTATGCATCGCCGATCATTCTCAATGCTGCCGGTCGCGATCAGTTAATTCTGAGTGGGGGTGACCTGGTCACTAGCCTTGATCCTGTGACCGGAGAAGAAATCTGGGAGATAGAAGGGGCAACAACAGAGTGTGTAACCAGTGCTGTGACCGACGGAGAGCACGTTTTTACCAGTGGTGGATATCCCACCAATCATGTGTCTGCTGTCAAGGCAGACGGTTCGGGTGAGATCGTTTGGCAAAATAAAAGTCGTGTGTATGTGCCTTCGATGCTTCAACGTGATGGCTATTTGTATGCCACGCTGGATGCTGGGATTGCCGCTTGTTTTCGTTGTCGTGATGGAAAAGAAATGTGGAAGAAACGACTGGGTGGCACCTTCAGTAGTTCACCTGTCATGGTGGGCGATCTGATTTATGCAACTAACGAAGCGGGGCAGACATTTTTGTTCAAGGCGAGCCCCGAATCGTTTCAAAAAGTTTCCGAAAATAAGCTCGGTGACAGTGTGTTCTCCACCCCGGCGATTTGCGGAAGTCGGATCTATTCCCGCGTAGCGCATTTTGAAAATGATCGACGTCAGGAATATTTGTACTGCTTGGGAAACTGAGTTGAATGCGAATGAAGTCGAACGCGGGGAAAATCGAATAAGCGGGAATTCGCATGGATTACTCCTGCCGGCATCACTATTCGTTTTGGGACCTTCAAGCTGAAGTACCGACCGAAAGTAAGGCGGCGTGCCGCATTCAGCGTTCCATTTGCTATGCTTTCGCACTTTTCGTGTATTGCTGCTTGTTGCTGATTTTCGCCGCGAATCAGTCCTTTTTCGACTGTTGATTTTTTTCTCCGTTCCAGCAGGTTTTGACTTTGGATATTACAGCCCGCCTGAAGGCAGTTGCCTCGAGATTGATAGACCAAGACCAAGCAAAAGTCATTATACCTCCCCAACGATCAGGTACAGGACACTGGTTCGGCGGTGGCAACATGGTGCAGGATCAGAAAGGAGTGCTTTGGCTGACAGGTCGTTTTCGTAATCAGGGCGATTCACGCACTGGTTTGGGAGCAGGTGAACGTGGACTCGAACTTGCCATTTATCGCTCTGATGATAACGCTCAGACGTTTCAGCACTCGCTGACGCTTTCCAAAGCGGATTTGAATGTGGGTGCGCGGGAGGTGTTGTCGATTGAGGGTTCCGCTTTGCGGTTCATTGACGATCGTGTTGAACTGTTTGTTTCCACTGAGAAACAGGGGATTGGTTATCCCAAAGAGTTAAGTTCACATTTGAAACCGGGGACGGGAGTCTGGACGATTGATCGCCTCACCGCCGCTTCCATCTCCCAGATTTCCAACGCCGTAGTGGAAACAGTTCTTGAGACCAGTGATCCGAGGTTCCTGCACATCAAAGATCCTTTTCTGGGGTCGCATGCAGGTGTGGACTGTCTGCTGTTTTGCACCCATCCTTTTTGCTGGACCAGTTCCAACACCGGTTATGTCATTCTGGATGATCAAGCGTTAAGTGTGCAGCAAGCGAACCTGGAATTCTTTCCTCGCGGTTTCACATGGGATGTGGCAATGACTCGGGGAACGGCAATTGTCCATTTGCCTCGCATTGGTGTATTGGCAGATCACGACGTGCAGTTGTTTTTCTACGATGGTGGGGAATGTGTTCGTGATTTGGATCAACATGCTTCCGCTGTTAAACGCCCCCGTGGCTTTTCCTGTGAAGAACTGGGCGGTGTCGCGTATTGTCAGAATGGTGACTTGAACACGGTGCAGCGTTTATCGGTGAATCATCCCATGTTCGTCAGCCCTCACGGGACGGGATCCAGTCGGTATGTTGATGTGCTTGTCACGGCAGACAATTACATCGCGACTTGGCAGCAGTCACAGGATGACGGCTCGCAACCTCTCGTCATGAATGTGGTCCCGCGTGCTGAGATCGAAGCTTTGCTGATCAAATGATGCGGCAGTAGAGCCAATGTGAACCGGAGGACAAAGCTGTTTTGCCGCCTAGCTTTCCAATTAACCCTGTTGTTGTGATGTGACGATGTTACGGCAACGGAGTAACGAACACTTCGGTGAAGACGAACTGGCTTCCGAGTCCGGTCAGGATCGCGAGTTCCAGCAGGACGATCCAGCGTGCAGGGGCTCCTCGCATCATTTGTCCGCCAATCAGTGCCACCATGGTCGCTGAAGCGAATGCAAATGGAAGCCAACCAGTGGAAAGCAGCAGGACATACCCACACAACAGGCCAAAGCAGACGATAGCAATGTCTGGTCTTTTTCGAAACGGTTCGGATTCGATAGGAGAAGCTGCTGGCTCATCATCACGTTTTCGCATGATTGCGTCGAGAATGGCCCATGTAAAAAAGATCGCCAGCAGTATGCCCACATAAACGGTGAAATTTGGCAGCCATGATTGTTCTTGCTCTGCTACCAAATTGAATTGTTTGATGGTTTCGTCGAGTCGTTCCTGCAGTGCTAAGTTTCTCTCGTAACTCGGGTCCATGCGTAGCCGTGCCAATTCTGCGAGCACGGTTTCGTTTTGCATTGCTTTTGCAAGTACATTGGCCCAGAAGTCGAGAATCGCTGGTGGTGTTTCTTTGGGTGCCCACCAGTAGTTCGCATTGGTGAGTACCACCGGGATTTCCATCTCAACGGCTGTCGGTACATCTGGAATCGACTCGTGTCGTTGATGA
>DOPG01000476.1:0-230 GCA_003513555.1 Rhodopirellula sp.
AAGCTGAGGCGATGCATGGTGTAGCCAATCGGCGGTCCCGTGGGCGGTCCCGGTTCGTCAGCATTCTGCCACATGTTCTCATTCTCATTGGTCGCTCCGGTGCCATGCATCGGAAGTGCCTTGAAAGCGGAATGATAGTTGTGAATACCAAGGCCGATCTGTTTGAAGTTATTGCTGCAGCTCATGCGACGAGCCGCTTCACGGGCGGCCTGTACTGCTGGTAGTAAAAG
>DOPG01000476.1:474-4717 GCA_003513555.1 Rhodopirellula sp.
ATCACAACAAGCAGTTCAACCAGCGTGAATCCGTCACGCCGCCGCCTGCGATGGGGGTAAAACATTTTTTTCTCCTTCGAACGGGAAAGTAGGATTAATAAAATTACTATCGCGAGTCTTCAGTTGCTGCATCGGATTCTGTGGCTTCTTGATCGGCTTCGATCATCCTTTCGTACGCAGCGATGTCATCTTCATTGGTGGTCACTGTTTGAGGCGTGCTCGATGTTTCGCAGCCAATGATGGCTATCACGCCAGCAATCAAAAAAAGTGAAAAGAACTTGTGCATCAACAGCCTCATAGGAATGAATATGAACGAAAACTTGTGGAATTTGATGCTACGGTCAGCACGGCTTTGGAAAAGCAGCGTGCACGCTCAGCATGCCTTTGCTGAATAGCATCGATCGCACAGTATCGCTGAGTTGCGAACCGGATGCAACAAGCATGCAGTCGAGGGCTTAGTGGGGAGGCGTTTTATCGCCTGTCTCAGCGATCGCCGCAACACGGCTTTTGACTAAAAGATCGTGATTGGAATCACGATCTTGGTTCTATTGCTGTTTGCATGCCATTGCCTGACTTGATTTTCTAGCCTCACGATATCTCCCAATGCTACCTCTGTACGTGATCGGCTGCACCGCAGTGTTTATTGCAAGCATTACTTGTCGTTTTCCGCCGTGAACTCAGATGCAAAATTGGTGATCTTACCGTTTTATGTGGTCAGCGGCCTATCCTGAAACCGTCTGCTTGGCAGGTGAGGAAAGTGGGTTGGATTTGTGGATTGTCTTTCGTCATTCTGCCTGCACTCGCTTCTTTGGGGCTCCGATGCATCTGCTGCGGTGCCCATCGCGGAACGGTGTTGACCGCGGAACAGTCATTGCTTTCGGCGGCGTCTCCGCCTACCCGTGGGCGTGAACTTCTGCTGGATTTCAGCGACCGAATGCACCAGATGTTCCGCCTCTTCCAGCGTGTTGTAGAGGTAGAAACTGGCTCGCGTTGTCGCTGTCAGCCCTAGTGCATGATGGAGTGGCATGGTGCAGTGGTGTCCCGCCCGCGCGGCGATGCCGCGGTCGCTTAGCGAGTGTGCAACATCGTGGGCGTGTGCATGGCTCAAGACGAAGCTGACAATCCCCGTCTTTTCACCCGACTGGGGCCCAATCACGCTTACACCGTCAATTTGTCGTAATCCGTGCTCAGCGTGCCTGGCGAGTGTTTTCTCGTGCTCTTCAATATTCTTGAGTCCGATCTCAGTAAGGTACTTCACCGCTGCCTCTAACCCGATCGCTTCCGAAATCGGTGGGGTTCCCGCTTCAAATTTATCGGGTAGGGCAGCCGTCTCGAAGCCTTCCGTCGTTACCCGGCTAATCATGCCACCGCCGCCAAGGAACGGTGGCATCTGTTCCAGCAATTGTTCCTTGCCATGTAGGACACCGATCCCCGTGGGCCCGCAAACCTTATGTCCGCTGAAAACGAGGAAGTCCGCATTCCAAGCTTGAACGTTGATTGATTGATGGGGAGCTGCCTGCGCCGCGTCGACCAATACCGTGCTTCCCTGCTGGTGCGCTAAAGCTGTCCACTCTGCGACAGGAAAGGAAGTGCCCAGAACGTTGCTGGCAGCCGTAAAGGCAAACAGTTTCGGCTGATAACTTTCCAGGGCTTCCCGCACAGCATTCGTTTCAAGTTGAAAGTCGTCTTGTAAGGGAAGGTACTCGATCTTGAAGCCGATCTCGGCAGCAAGCTGTTGCCAAGGCACAATGTTGGCATGGTGCTCGGCAATGGTTAGTAAAACGGTATCAGTTGGCTTGAGGTTTTGCCCCCCCCAACTGCGGGCCACGGTGTTGATGGCAGCCGTTGCTCCCGCCGTGTACACGACTTCATGATCATGCTTCGCACCAATGAAACTTGCTACGGTTTTGCGTGAGCGTTCATAGCGTTCGGTAGACTCCTCACTGAGGGTGTGAATGCCACGATGGACGTTCGCATAGTACTTTTCATAGCACTCAGAAATGGCGTTGATCACCGACAGCGGTCGCTGTGTGCTGGCCGCATTATCGAGAAATGCCAGCGGCACTCCGTCGTGTACGGAACGTTTTAAAATTGGAAAGTCGTCTCGGCAGTGAGTTAAGCTCGGCATCGGGCCGCATTGGTTCGTCCGGGTTGAGAAATAAAATTTGCTCGCAACGCCACCTGGAGTGAGCAGTTCCGGTTACCCGCTCAGGGAGTTGGTAACTAAAGCATCAAGAAGGCAAGTCAGCAGTCCAACTGTGCTGCTGCACGCTGCGTCACAACTTTAGGAAAGTTACAGTATAGGGATGTGTGTTGATGGCGGTTGCAGGAAGACAAAATGGTTAGTTCGGGGGGGCTTCCGAGGCGTTCGTGAAGCGAGTTCAGCATGCCTGAATTTGCGATTCGACTGCTGCGTTGCTGGGGTGTGCGACCGCATCTTTCGCCGTTCGCGGTTGATGGCTGTATGGTCCAGCAAACTTTGAGACGCCCTGCCTGGATCCTGGCCGCCGACTGCATCCAAGGGGGCCGGTGTTCACGATTCCTCGCTGAGGCTCGGACCGCTGAAACTTGCCCCTTCTTGATCATCGTCGCTTGGGTCGATGGGGGAGTGCACCGCACTTTGCAGGACTCGCCACGATAGCAAGCAGCACTTTTGTCGGTTGGGGGTGAGTTTGGGGCCAAACAACGCAAGCATATCTTCTGCAGAGAATTCTTGCAGTTCCTCCAGTGTTTTACCCTCGATGGTTTCGACCAGCATTGAAGCGGAGGCTTGGCTGATGACGCAGCCTTCACCATCGAACCAAGCTTCGGTGACCTTTCCATCCGCACTGAGTTTAAGGTCGATGTGAATTTCGTCTCCGCATAGCGGGTTATTGGCTTCATGGGCATGAGTCGCCTCTCCGAAGGGCCCGCGGTGATAGGGGTCTTCGTAGTGGTCAAGGACGTGTTCTTCGTAAATATCTTGTTCGCTGGGCATCTTGATCATCGTGAAATCGAACTAACTCTTTCGAACTTGCGGCGGCAGGCCACCATTTAAGTCTATGTTCGTTGTCAAAAATGGGCGACCCCTCCCTATTGTTAGCCCTGATTCCCAGAGAGGACGTCTCCGCTGGCGCTTCCCGGCAGAGCCCTCTGCTTTGGTTTTCTTTTCTTGTCTGTGCTCTGAGTAAATGCAAACCAGAGTGAGTACCTAAGTGGGGGGGGAGGCAGAATGCCTATCTCGGCTGTGGCGGAAAAAATCTGTACGCGGGCTCTTTAGGCGTCAAAAACTGCACACAAACGAGGCAAGATTAGGGTGGCTGCCTGATTCCCCTTCATTGTCAGGCCTGTTTCTCTGCGCTGACTGCCCTTGTGTCATGTTCTTATGAATTGTTAACGGAGAGTGAGTGATTCGTATTTTCACCTGATTTGAGGCAAATTCATGCCATACGGCGTTTATCTTTCGGCATCCGGTGCCCACGCCCAGAGCCATCGGATGAAAATGCTAAGCAACAACCTGGCGAATGTTGACACGCCAGGATTCAAACCCCAGGAAACCATTCTGCAAGCAAGATTTGCGGAATTAATCGAGGAAGGTGATGTTCCATCTGGCTTGGGAGGGGCCGATGACATTGGCGGTGGGGTTACGATCCAAAAAGCTCAAACAGAATTTGCTTTGGGCCCGATGAAAACAACGGGGCGTGAAACTGACTTTGCTATTCAGGATCCCCACTCTTTCTTTGTGCTGCAGTCACCCGAAGGTGAGCGGATTTTGACCCGTGCTGGCGATTTCCGGTTTGATACCCAAGGCATTCTGGTTGACCAGTCGGGACAGCTTGTTTTGGGTAATGATGGAAAGTCCATTCAGCTCAACCCTAACCTGTCCTACGCAGTTAACGCTGAAGGGCGGATCAGTCAGGGCGAGAACGTCTGGGAATTGATGCTAGGTAAACCAAAAAGCATGGGTGATGTTTCACATCTGGGCGGAAATCAATTCAAACCTTTAGCCGACTTTGACCTTGTACCACGTGGCGAACGCAAGGTAGTAGCGGGGATGCTTGAGCAGTCCGCTGTCAGTCCCACCAGTGCCATGATGGAATTGATTGAGACATCTCGCGTTTACGAAGCGAATGTGCGAATGATTCAGAATCAGGATTCTGTCATGGGAACTTTGATTGGCCGGGTGCTAAAGTAAGCCTGTAGTGGCATCGTTGTTGAAAATACTGATTGGCGTTCTCTGATTCCCAGACACGCCGGATTCCCA
>DOPG01000476.1:4932-15700 GCA_003513555.1 Rhodopirellula sp.
ACGCCGGATTCCCAGACACGCCGGAAAATCAAGACTCAATCTGATAGGTGAAATGAAATGAGTGTTCAAACTCTCTACACCGCTGCGTCCGGTATGGAAGCAATGGAAACGAAGTTGGATGTGATTGCCAACAATCTGGCGAACATTAATACCACTGCGTTTAAGAAAGATCGGGCAAACTTTGAGGACCTGCTGTATCGCGCAGAAGTTTATCCGGGGGCATTAGATGCAACACAAACTCCAACCGCCGTTGGAACCCAAGTCGGAACTGGCGTGCGAGTCACTAGCACGCAGACTGATCAGCAGCAGGGCACGCTGCAACAGACGAATCGCAAGCTTGATGTAGCCATCCAAGGCAATGGGTATTTGAAAGTTGTTGATCCTGCCAGCCAGCAAACGATGTACACCCGAGCTGGAAACCTTGACATCAATGCCGATGGGGATCTGGTCATCGGGTCGGCTCAAACGGGGCGACGACTGGATCCACCAATCAACATTCCTCCCGATGCTGAGAATCTTGTCATCACTCCCAACGGCGAGGTTCAAGTGCGAATTCCTGGCCAAACAGAGTTGGTGGTTCAAGGGCAGATCGAACTCGCCAAATTCATCAATCCCGATGGTCTACTAAAGAATGGGGAAAATATGTACTTGGCAACAGATGCGTCAGGCCCCGAGGCAACCGGGAATCCTAATGAAGAGGATTATGGGCTAATCGTGCAGGGATCGCTGGAAGCATCCAATGTCGAACCGGTTCAGGAGTTAATCGATCTGATCACCACTCAGCGTGCTTTCGAACTCAACAGCCAAGCGGTCCAAGCAGGCGACCAAATCATGCAAAATATTTCTAATCTGCGTCGTTTCTAAAGCATTGTTTGCAAAATGCGTCTGCCTGTTATCGGTTGGATGCACGGTTCAGGATTTCGAGGCTTGTCACGTTGCCGATTTTGTCACCATTTGTACCTAAGTCCACCCGTCGGCGAGACTCTCGTTCGAGCTCTTTCGCTGCTGGAGTTGCGTGTTTTTTTATTCTCGGCACGTTGGGTCAGCAATTGTCCGCTCAGGATGCAATTGAACGGGATGCAATTCGGCGTATTGAACGTGACTACAACTTGGGCGAAGAAAATCGACGCTTGACAGTCGTGACACTTCGATCACGTGAGAGTGTGGCACTCACATCAAACTTGATCCGTTTGGGTGATGTTGTGGAGCCAGTGGATCCTGATATGCCAGGATGGAGCGATATTGCACGTTTGGGCATTGGCCTGGTTCCGGTTGATGGGACCGAGATGGTCATCGAGCGAGACCGTTTGGAGCCTTTTATTCATAGCGGCCAGAAGCGGCCCCTGTTAATCCGTTGGATCGGTCCGCAGAAAACAAAAGTTTGTTGTCAGGCTCGTTCCGGAACACTTCAGGAAACTGCGATGGCGGGCGGAGATCCTCACCCAGTGTTGGGGAGAACTGTTTCGGCCTCAGGGATTCTACGAGCCTCTGCAACTTCGCACCCTGATGGGCTCTTAAACAGAGCGAACAAAAAATCGGTGACACAGAGATCGATAGCGAATGTGGACAACCAGTATTTGATGAGAGTCAAACGCTGGATTGTAGCCGCTTTTGCATCGTCCGGAGATAATCGTTTTGATCGATACGACTTTCGAGTGGCGGATGTTGAGAAAATCCGTCCGACGAAACGGAGTTTGGATATCGCAATTTTGGGCACTGGCTTTCTTCAGGTTACCGACCCAGTAACTAAAGGTCGGCAATACGTACCTGCAGGAGCTTTGGACATTGACGTTAACGGTGATCTCGTGGTCGTCAGTGAGCCTACGAGCATGCCGCTTTATCCAGCGGTGAATATCCCCAAAGACGCTCAGTCCATACGAATCAAGTCGGATGGTAGCATTGAGGCTCGGGTCGGCGACATGGTGAGGTGGAAGACCATTGGAAAAATAGTCGTTAATGCGCAGCTTCCCGACAGAAGGGATGTGAACCAAGCAACTGTGATGCTGGCCAGTGCGACTCGACCTGCTTCCGAAACGCGCGCAGACGCGAGCCTTGGGTCCTGGCAGGTGTTGCAAGGCTTTCTCGAGTTGCCTAGTCACGAGGCATATCAGGATTTTGAATCCATTGCCGGAGTCGAGGCTGTTACGTGTCTGCACAGGCTTCGCGAGGGATCATGCAAGTTCCGCCTTCAAGGCCGTGGTGTTGATGGCCCGATCGATCTGATTTTGGATTTGGATCTGACTGCCAAGCCCCTGGTCGTCGCTCCGAAAAAAAGCTACCCACGTGGCCATCGTCTCGCAGCTCATGACCTTCAGCTGATCCCAATTGAGAAGGGTGAGACGGATGAAAAACAATTTGCTTCTTTGCAGCAGCTGGTGGGAATGGAAGTCAGTAAGTCGCTGAGATTGAATCGGCCGATACTAAGAACTGATGTGCGACATCCTACAGTGGTGCGTCGCGGGGATTTGCTGGATTTGCGGGTGGTCGGTGCCGGGATAGTTATCACAACCCCAGCAAAAGCTCTTGAGGATGGACCAATCAACGGTCTTGTTGAAATTGAAACTCTTCGTCCTCGTAAACGCAAAATAGCTCGCGTCGTTGCGTCGGGAGTTGTGGAGATCCTCAGTCGTCCACCCGAAGTGGGAAATCTCTTGGAGGAGCGTCGGAAATGATTGTGATGAAGAAAAATGCCTGTTGTTGTGCGTTGATCGTCGCTAGCTTTGGCTGGGGTTCCGAGGCAGCAGTATCGCAGGAGAGTTCATTGCTGCGAGCCGCACATCCAGCGCGGCAAGTTCCTGCGACGTTGCCGGTGATGCAGACGAGCGCGAATATGCGATTGACAGCGCCGCGCGGAAATCAAAGCACCCGCGGGCAGGCCGGTTCGCTCGTTGGCGGGCAACCACGAATGCGACTGAGTAATGCTTTGCAGGTGCCCCAGTCACCAGTTCCAGCAATCGCAGACCCGCGGTCAGTTCCCTCGCAGTTGACAGCCCCAAGCCAAGCGGAACGATCCGGATATGGCTATCCAAATACGCCACCTGTGTTGCTTAACGATGCAAGTTGGACTTACCAGCCCGCACCACCATTGCGGGTCTTTCAGAAACAGGATGTTGTGACCATCCGTGTTGATGAAATTACCCGTGTTATGGCAGAGGGAAATGTCGACAACCGAAAGCGTACGCTGTTTGACGCCATCGTGAATGACTGGATTAAAGTCATCAATTTCAGGTTCATTCCCCAGCCTATGGTCGAAGGTGAGCCCGGTGTTGCGTTTCAGTCGCAATCAAATTATCGAGCTGATGCATCCGTCGAATCGCGGGAGTCGATGACATTTAATATCGCCGCGACAGTCGTTGATATTCGACCTAACGGAAATTTGGTGCTCGAGGCGCGAAAGCATATTCGCATCAATGACAATCTTTGGGAAACTTCGTTGACGGGCATTTGCCGTGCTATCGACATTGGGCCTGATAATGTGGTACTGAGCAAAGACTTAATTGATCTCGAAATTAGAAAAGAAGATCAGGGTCAGTTGAGAGACGGTGTTAGCCGGGGGTGGTTCCAACGATGGGTCGATCGATTTGGGCCGTTTTAGTTAACGCGGTATGCAGACCCACGCAAGATATACGGATCTATGATGAAATTTCGCAGCCGAGCTTTGTCAATCTTCTTGGTCTTTCTCGCCATGTTTGGTTTGCAGGCCAAGTCAGGCCTTTGCGAAGATGGTATGCGTTCGTTGGGCGAGATTTGCCGCGTAAAGGGGCAGGAAACCAACACGTTGCAGGGCTGGGGCCTCGTTACAGGGCTCCGTGGCACTGGGGATTCTGATTCATCGGCCACCTCAATGGCGCTGAGTCGCATGATTCAATTAATGGGGGGACCCATTGGGCTTGAGCGGAACGGACAACTCGACGTCAAGGCGTTAGGCGAAACCAAAAACGTTGCGATGGTTTTTGTCACCGCGCAGGTGCCCAGGTTTGGGGCTCAACAGGGTGATTTAGTTGATGTGACGGTCACTGCGATCTCGGCCAAAAGTCTTGAAGGTGGCGTTTTGATGTTAACGCCCTTGCTCGGCCCCAGAGCTGATAACCCCACGGTTTACGCGATGGCTCAGGGTGAACTCAGGTTGGGCCTAGATGGTCCTGCAACCAAGGCGACGATAGAAAGTGGCGCCAAGATGGAAGCCACGGTGAAGACCGCGTTTGAGGCCCATGGGAAGATCACGTTTGTGATCAAAGATGATGTGGCCTCATTTGAAACAGCTCAACTTATCCAATCCCAGATCAATGTTTACCTCGACCAACTGCCCAGTCTTGCCAATTCACCTGCTGCACAAAGATTACTTATTCAACCTGGGGGAGAAGCAAGTTATGCGAGGACACAAGCATCGAATGGCAAGTTCGCGCGAGCGGTTGATCAAAAACATGTTGAAGTGTTGATTCCACCTAGTTTTGCAAACAACGTTGTCGGTTTCATCTCGCAGCTAGAATCACAGGTCCGCATCACCTTGAGGTCGCAATCGCAACGTGTGGTGATCAATGAGCGGGAAGGAATTGTGGTGATCGGTGAAGGGGTGGAGATTGCTCCAAGTTTGATCTCTCATCGGAATCTCAGGATTCTTGCAGGTGGTGGCCCCACCTTGGTTGCTGTTGACCCGCAGGCTAACCCGACCTTGCAGAGTCTTGCTGATGCGTTGAATGCTTTGGAGGTTCCCACCGAGGACTTGATTGCGATCATCAAGACGTTGCAGAAGAAAGGCGACCTGTTTGGAGAGGTCGTGTTTGAGTGATGCGTCTAATGAAGCGAGCGGTGGTTGTGGAAGACTGTTGTCGGTTCTTTGATTGAAGCGATATTCCTAACAGGAGCAAAGGGATGGATTTGCGATCAGTGTCCAGTCCAGCGGTAGGGTCACGTACCGATCAGATTGATTCTTCAAAATCCGTTCCGACTCTGCGAGGTGTTGCCGGGTTCGGTGGGGCTGCGAGAACAGTCAGCCTATCCAATGCAAAAATACAGCCGCGCTTCAGCGAAATGTTGGATCGTTTTTCCGATACGCCCTTGGGGGCCACTGATAAGGAACCACGTTTTGGCCAAATGAGTGAGTACTCAGAGGATTCAAAAGCATCTTCCAGGGATATTTTGGCTCTGGATTCAAGTGGTGAGTCGAGGTTGCAGAGTAAAGATTCCGTGAGGCAGGATGCTACTTCCGAGGTCGAAGAGAAATTCACCGAGTTCGTCGGACAAACACTTTTTGGCAGTATGCTCGCTTCGATGAGGAAAACCCTCAGTAAGCCGGCTTACATGCATGGTGGACGTACCGAGGAGGTCTTTCAGCAACAATTGGATCAGGTAATCGTTGAAGATCTTACCGAGGCTTCTGCCGATTCAATTGCATCGCCGATGTTTGACTTGTTCAAGATGCAAAAACGGAGTTAGGGATGGTATGGCTTAATCGCGTCGAGGCATATCTTGATGACCTCGAACTGGCGGCTAACCGACTTGGTCGCCAAATGAAGCAGATGAAGGTCGATCAAGTACCTGCGTCGAGGATCGGCTCCGATACACGTGTCGGAATTGATGGCAGCATGGCTATAAGCGTCAATGCGGCAACGGAGCGGTTGTCTGTCTGTCTCTCTGAATTGGAGAGCAAGGTAGCCCAAAGAGACTTGCTATTGCGAGCATCGGACGCGCCGCAAGCCGGTCTTACGCTGAACGAGAAACTTGAGGCTGTCAGAGATCCACGGGCCCGTGGTTTGCAACAGAGGTGTGATCTGATCAGTGAAATGATGGTTGATATTAATAACCATGCGTTGTCGCTGTTTGTTTGCCAGTTCCACCTCGCAAATCTTACCGATGATGTAGTACGGCTCATGGCGGGGGTCCCTGAACCGACAACTTATGGCGGTTCATGCAAGTCTGACGCCCTTGGCGGTAATCTATTTAATGAGTCCGCCTGAGCCCTCTTGGGCGACAGAGTGGTCGAACGCTGTCCACGGGCATGTTGCCGCCGGCGGTTTGGCTCCGTCAATCAGATCTCTGGGCGATTGTGGCGGCACGCTGTTGTGTTTGTTGTGAAAAAAAGTATCCGTCCGCCGTGGCTGACGGCTTGTTCTCAGTTCCTGTAAGGCCAAGGAAATGGCGGGTGTGCCTGGACTTGCGGGTGAGGCTCATGTTCCAGTGACCGAGTGGCTGTTCAGGTTGGTCTGGATGTGATGCGGTCCAGAACGGACACATGGCGTGATTCTCTAATGCGGGTGTGTTTTGCACGGGCATGTGTGGCAGCTGTATCGCGGGCAAGAGCTAGACGTCTGGCTGACGTTGTGATGCCGCAGCCTGTGTCACTGTGTTCGTTTGGTACAGACTGACACACGGCAAGGGCTGACACAGGCTGAGGACTGAAAGAGAGTAAGGTTCGCTGAACCATCTTTTGGGTGGGGCCTTTCGGATACATGCGTTTTGCCGCGAAATTCGCTCACACGGGGCGGTAAAGCTTCCTGTTTTCATACTCGCAAGAACATTGAAAGCGTTGATACGGGCGTAATTCTTGTCCGTGGATGCAGGTTTTGGTTGGGTTAGAGCGGCTTGATTGGGACGAATCGACGACAGGGGCCGATGTGGGCCGGGTAAAAGGCTATATTGGCAGGTCCCTAAGAAGCTTCGACACCGCGCCGTGTTGTTCTCTTTGTGTTGATCTCTTTGTGTTGCTATGGATTGCCTATGTCTACCGAAACAATGTCTGTCGAAGAGGAAGCTCGAGTTGTGGAGCAGATCCTCCAAGGACGAGACAAAATTAAGTCTGAGTTGTCCAAGGTGATCATTGGACAGCACGATGTCATTGAGCAGCTGTTAATTTCTCTGTTTGCTGGGGGGCATTGTTTGATCACGGGGGCTCCAGGGTTGGCCAAGACTCTTTTGGTGCAGAGTGTGTCTCAAATTTTCCACCTGAAGTTTCAGAGGATTCAATTCACGCCGGATTTGATGCCTGCGGATATCACGGGGACTGAGATCCTCGAGCAGGATTCTGACGGTCGTCGCAATTTGCAATTTGTGCAGGGCCCGATTTTCGCCAACGTGATTCTTGCGGACGAGATCAACCGGACACCGCCGAAGACTCAAGCGGCGTTGCTGGAGGCAATGCAGGAGCATCAGGTCACCGCCGCTGGGCGTCGGTACAAGTTGGAGGAGCCATTCTTCGTGCTCGCCACGCAGAACCCGATTGAGATGGAAGGGACCTATCCGCTTCCAGAGGCCCAGTTGGATCGTTTCATGTTCAATGTGATGATTGACTATCTACCGCCCGAAGACGAACTGAAGGTGGTGATGCAAACGACTTCCCGAAATGCAGAGGCGATCGAGCCTTTGTTCACTGGGGAGGATGTGGTTCGGTTTCATGAGGCTGTGCGAAAGGTACCAATCGCAGAGGAGGTTGGAGCGTACGCTGTTCGCCTCGCTGCGGCAACGCGGCCCGGACGCGACGGTGCCCCCGATTTCGTGAACGAGTTAGTCAGTTGGGGTGCGGGTTTGCGTGCTGCACAGACTCTGGTTTTGGGTGCGAAGGCGCGAGCACTTCTCAATGGGAATGCTCATGTCAGTACGGATGACATCCGAGCCTTGGCGCACCCGACGTTGCGACACCGTGTTTTGCTGAGCTACAAGGCCGAGGCCGAGGGAGTTTCTATCGAAGATGTCATTGATCGGCTCTTGACTTCCGTTTCGAGTACGTCGAACTGATGGCTGTGGGCACCAAAAATTCACCCGCTGCCACAAAACAGGCAGATGCGACTGCTTCGGTCGATCCGCTCGCCGTGATGCGGATTAAAGATCTTGTGTTGCGCGCAAAGGCGGTTGTTGAAGGTTTTTACAACGGACTGCACCGCAGTCCATTTCATGGGTTTTCGGTGGAGTTCAGTGAATACCGGCCCTACAGCACGGGCGATGACCTTCGCAGTCTTGATTGGAAACTCTTTGCGAGGACGGATCGTTATTACATCAAAAAGTTTGAGGATGAAACCAATCGCCGTTGTTACCTGATCCTCGACCAGAGTCGGTCAATGGGCTTTGGCTCGCTCGACTACAACAAGATTGACTACGCAAAAACTCTCGTCGCTACGTTTGCTTACTACCTGACGTTACAACGCGACAGTGTTGGGTTAATGACGTTTGATGAAGGGGTGGGTGAATTTATAAGTGCCCGTCAGCGAGAAGGACACTTTCGGCAAATGATGGTGGCACTATCTCGCCCGGTAGCAGGATCAGGGACTGACCTGAGTAAACCGTTGATGCAGATCGCTGCATTAGTAAGGCGGCGGGGACTTATCGTGCTTGTCTCTGATATGTTGGCGCCGGTCGATGAACTACGCACGAATCTGGCTTATCTGCGATCTCGAGGTCACGAAGTTGTGATCATCCGCGTGGTTGATCCCGCTGAATTGGATTTGAAACTGAAAGCACCGAGCATGGTGGTGGATATGGAGACCCAGAAGGAAATCTACCTCGATCCTGAAGCGGCAAATCAGGCGTACGCGCAACAGTTTGCCGAACATCGCGAACAACTACAGGGAATTTGTGATTCACTGGGCGTTGAAATTTATGAAACTCGGACAGACCAGTCACTCGATGATGCTCTGTTTCATGTCGTGAGTACGCATCGACGTCGCTCTGGTGGGCCCGCTCGCGCCGGCATGTTATCGTCGGCTGGTGGAGGTGCAACGCGATGAGCTTGCTTGCTCCTCTGTACATCATCGGCGCGTTTGCAATCGGTGCACCGATTTTATTCCACCTGATTCGTCGACAACCTAAAGGGCAGGTACCATTTAGTTCGTTGATGTTTCTCAAGCCCACGCCGCCTCGTTTGACGCGCCGAAGCAGGCTGGATAACTGGTTCCTATTGCTGCTTCGGGCATTAGCGCTGATTCTCTTGGCGATTGCGTTTGCGAGGCCTTTTTTACGTAGTGTCACACTATCTGAAACTGAAATTCCCGGACGTCGCTTGGTGATTGTGATTGATCAGAGTGCCAGCATGCAACGCGACGGGCTCTGGAAACAGGTCGTCAGTGAGGCAGAAAAAGTACTCTTGGACTTGCAGCCTGCAGACGAATTGGCTGTCATCGCGTTTGATGCCCAACCCCAGGTGCTGCTGGGTTTCGAAGACACGGCGAAATTGACGCCAAAGCAGTTGCAGACGAGTGTTCCAGAGTTGCTTGAATCGATCAAGCCATCCTGGTTACATGGCGAGATGGGCAGTGCCCTCGCGTTTGCGGGGGATTTAGCAGTCAGTCATGAGGCGGAAACTCTGGCCCGCAAGGTTGGAAGTTTGGATGATAGCGACAAATCCAGCAATTCCGATCTAGCGACCGCCAACACTCACTTGATTTTGATCAGTGACATGGCATCTGGAAGCGAGCTTGATACTTTACAAGCCTATGCGTGGCCGAAAATGCTGCGTGTGGATGTTCGGCGGATGGTGACCAACAAGCGAACCAATGCTTCCGCACAAATACTTGAATCGAAGGCCGAGTCTGCGCAGGATTTGGATCGACTTCGGGTGCGGGTGTCAAATTCTGCTGATGCAACATCTTCAAGTTTCAGTTTGCGTTGGAGCGGTGGCGTGCAGATGAATAGCGACAAAAACGTCGTGAAGGACGCTGGTCAATCCGTCGAATTACCTATTCAAGTGCCGCCGGGGCAGTCCAGAGTGGTGCGGATGCCGA
This sequence comes from Rhodopirellula sp., assembly GCA_003513555.1. Classification (GTDB taxonomy): domain Bacteria; phylum Planctomycetota; class Planctomycetia; order Pirellulales; family Pirellulaceae; genus Rubripirellula. The sequence continues at coordinate 14,643 of DOPG01000476.1, forward strand.
TGCCTGGCCCGGGAATGAACTCGCTTGTGCTTTCTGGCGACGACCATGATTTCGACAACCAACGCTTTGTCGTAACGTCAGAGCCTCAGGCAACAAAGTTGTTGCACCTCGGCAGAGTGGTAGGTGAACCACGAGATAACCTGCTGTTTTATCTCCAGCGGATTCCCTTCGATAACAAACGCAGGGTCGTGGGGGTCGAAACGCTTGAACCCAGACAGCTTGGTGAGGCTCCAGAGCCAGTAAATGTTCCCTTGATCGTCGTGACCGAAGAGCTGCCTCCGCAGGTTGCAGCCAACGTCAAAACCTATTGTGAGGCAGGGGGGCGAGTTTTGGTCGTCTTGCCGAAGTTTCAGCAGCAGGTTGCGCTCGTGTCCATGGACGATCCTGAAGGGAATATTCCGGCTTCAGGTGCGTTGGAACAGTCGTCTGACTACGGTGCGACAGTCAATCTGATTTCAGACTCGACACTCAAGTTTCGTGAAGCGAAAATTGCGGATTATTCAATGTTGAGTCGCATCGATTTCAGCAATCCTCTGTTTCAAACCATGTCCGATCCGCAGTTCAACGATTTTTCAAAAATACGATTCTGGGCCCACCGGGTGATCAGTGAGGTCGACGATGACTGGCAGGTGGTGGCCCAATATGATGATGGTGACCCGGCTGTGCTTGAAAAGCAGGTCGGTCTGGGGCGGTTGTTTGTATTGGCTAGCGGTTGGCAGCCGACCGAAAGTCAGTTGGCGTTGTCAACCAAGTTTCTGCCCCTGATGTTCAGCTTCTTCGAGGGGGGCGTAAACAAGGAAGCCTCCGAGCAGTTCACCGTGGGGCAACCAGTCGACTTTCCTAAATCGGCGTCGGCAGAGTTCTTGAGTCCATCCGGTGATACGTTGGGCTATGAGCTCAGCAATGACCGGCCAGGTATCCGTGAACCGGGAGTCTATGAATATAAAACGGCACAGAAAAATTGCTTGTTCGCCGTCAATTTGGATGTATCTGAGAGTCGGACCGAGCCGTTGGATGACGAAGCATTGGCGGGCTACGGTGTGTTGTTGGGGGCCCAG
>DOPG01000476.1:15899-18272 GCA_003513555.1 Rhodopirellula sp.
GAAGCATTGGCGGGCTACGGGGTGTTGTTGGGGGCTAATGCCTCCACCGCTGAAACGCTTGAAAATGATCGGCAACTGCGAGATCGTGAACTGGAAGGTCAGCAACGACTTTGGCAGTGGATACTCGTGCTGGCGTTAGCGTTATTGGGGCTGGAGACGTTGCTGGGAACGCTCTGGAGCCGTCGAGGGCGGGCCGATGGTGTGCCGGCGGTCGAGACGGGGTAGAAGTTGGCTGATACAGAGTACTGTGGGCACTGGTGGCCTGTGATTGCGGCAATGAGTTGAGAAAGAAGATGGATTGAACAAATGAACGAGACATTGTTGGATCGAATTCGGCCTGTGACGAAACGCTTGCGAAGCGTGCGGTTTTGGCGACTGCTGTCTGTAATCACTTTCTTTGGGGCAGGGTGCGCGTGGCTGCTGCAGCAGGAAGTTGCTGCAGGAGAAACGAGCGGCACGCAGGTGGGGCGGGTGTTGTTGTTGACGATCCTTGCCATTTCCCTGATTGCTTACGTGTTGTGTCGCTTCAGTTTCCGGAACCCCCGTGCCGTTGCCAGACAAATCGAACAGCACTTTCCGAGTCTGGATCAAAGATTGCTGACCGCTTTGAGTCAGCGAGATGAGGAGCTTAGCTATCTGCAGGAACGGGTTGTACGCGAAGCACGGGAGCATTCCCGAACACATCGCTGGGCAGAAACCGTGCCCACGCGTCAAGTCGTGTGGAGTCGACTTTCAGGCCTGGGGGCATCACTGCTGTTCGCCGTCTTTGTGCTCGGTTTACTCTTTCCAGATCGTGTGACGGTTGAGGTGAATGCCGCGGGAAGTGCGGTTGAAAATGTGGATTCGATTGAAGTGCAACCAGGTGATGCACAGGTCGAACGAGGGACGAGTCTGGTCGTTACTGCAAGGTTTCCGAATTGGGTTCCTGAACGCGCCGAGGTGATGTGCCAAGCGGATGATGGAACGCTGCGGCGAATTGAAATGGCTCGGAACCTGGATGATCCTGTGCTTGGCGGGTACGTGTCGTCCGTTAATCAATCGTTCACGTATCGAGTGGTGTCGCCAACATGGGAGAGCGAGTCTTATGCAGTTGAGGTGTTTGAGTACCCTGAGTTGGTGCGCAGTGATGCCTTCCTTTCGTTCCCTGGTTATAGCGGCTTGCCAGCCAAACTGATCGAGGACACTGTGCGGGTTTCCGCGGTCGAGGGGACCGAACACACCTGGGTCTGCTTCCTAAACAAGGCAGGTGTTGCTGCGGAACTGGTAGCGAAGGATGGAAGCCGCACGCAGTTGCAACCAAGCGACGAGTACCCAGGAGCTTTGATTGCGACATTCACACTGCAAGAGTCGAGTCGAATGAAGCTGGTGTTACGGGATGATGCTGGCAGGACTAACAAGTACCCTCCTGAGTTGGTGGCGCGAGTTTTGCCCAACCGCCCACCCAGCCTGAAGTTGACGCAAGGAGGAGATCTCACTGTATCACCTCTTGAGGAAGTGGAACTGGGGGCCGAGGTGCGAGATGACTTTGGTGTGTCAGCGTTAGGAATCGCGTACACATTCCACCGAAATTCGCCGGTTGAAATTGTGTTAGTGGAGGAGACGGGCAGGGGAGAAAAGGTCGCCGTTTCGCACTTGCTCGCGTTCGAAGATTTGGAGGCCGAGCCAGATCAATTACTTTCGTATCACTTTTGGGCAGAAGATGTTGGTCCTGATGGAGAGACCAGACGGACGGAAAGCGATATGTTTTTCGCGGAAGTGAGACCGTTTGATGAAATCTTCAGGCAAGGTGAACAGCCGCCCGGGGGGCAGCAACAACAGCAGCAACAACAGCAGCAAGAAAGCCAAAACGGTCAGAAGGCCGAAGAACTTGCGGAGTTACAGAAGCAGATTATCAGTTCTACCTGGCGTGTCATTCGGGATGAGCGTGGCGCGGTCCGTAGCGGAAATTTCGAAGCCAATTTACGGCTGATCATGGAGGGACAACAAGATGCGTTGAGTCAACTTGATGAAGCGGCCGAAGCGATTGAAGACGAAAAATCGTTGGCCATCGTCGAATCGGTCCGAGCCGACATGCAGACGGCTTTAGACCAATTGACAGAAGCACTTGAGGGCTCCGGCGTAGGGGCTTTGCCTATCGCGATGACGGCTGAACAAACGGCTTATGGTGGGTTGCTTAGGTTGCGAGCTCGAGAATTCGAGGTCACGCGGCAACAGCAACAGAGTCAAAGCCAGAGTCAGTCTCAGAGTCAGTCGCAACAACGAAGGCAGCAGCAGCTTGACGATTTGGAAATCGATCAGGATGAAAACCGATATGAAACCGAGCAGCAAGCCGAAGAATCTACACAGCAGGATGCCGAGGAGCGAGAAATCAGG
>DOPG01000038.1 GCA_003513555.1 Rhodopirellula sp.
ATTGTGGGATTTTCAGGCTGCCAGTATCACCGAACAACACAATCTCGGGTGATTCACGAAGCGAAACAACGACAGCGGGTTTTGCGATCGAAGGGATCTGATACAGATAAAAGGATTTTAGTGCTCGACCACCCAGCAGGCTCTTGCCTTCGACTCCTTGCCGGCGGATGGCACAAAATGAACCATATCGCGTTTCGATGCTCACTTCGTTCATCAGTCGTTTGAGTGCATCGATGGCTAGTTGGTGATCCATGCCTTGCAAGGCTAGCAGTGAGGGATGGCGGAATGCCGCTGTATCTCGAATCGCTATTTCCAATGCTTCGATGGCTTCGGTGCGGTCCAGATAGGCCAGTGACTCGGCAGCATAGAATCGCAATTCCGGATTGGTTGATGACAGAGCGTTGATCAGGATCGGAACAGCACTTTCACCCATGGCTTCCAGTTGCAGGGCAGCGTCTGCAGCGGTGGCAGGATCACTCAGTTGATCGGACAGGTTAGCCAGCCTTGTTTGCGTTGCGGATGATTCCGGAGCGGTGCTGATTGCTTGAATGACAGCCATCATGCGGGGAATATTGTTGCGGTAACGTGGGTGCGTTTCCATTTCAAGGAAATCATCTTCTTTTGCTTTTGCGATTCCACGCCGCGTAGTCCCGTCAAAGAAAAAGAATCGGCGGTTGATTGCTGCCGCCAATGCGCTGGATGTTTTGGCGTGCTGATACTCAGGACGCAGCACAAGCCCGAGTTTGCGAGTGATCTGAATGCGACCGCCCGATAAAATGGTACCCTCAGTCTTGAGGGTGATATCCTCACCGGGTGTGTGACTGCTACGTGTCAGGACCGGGCCTGTGCCGATCGCCATCACTTCGCTTTTGCGAATCTTGTTTTGCAAATATCGTTGTTGGCGTAGCCGGGTGTCCAGTAACCAGCCGTCGTTCAAGTCCGAAACGACACTCTCGTTGGGCGCTCGCACAATCAGGTCAACAGGGTCGTTACGCCTTGCACCAGGTGGAATCGTCGCCTGAATCCTTACCAGAGCTGTATTATCAAGCTCAAGGAAGTGATTGGGATCTTTGATGTCACGCCGTTTCATCTCTTCCAGAAGTTCATCACGGAACTGAGACGGGTTCGCTGGTCCACCTGTGCTGGGCAGTCCGTTGACGACCCCAACACCAACGACCTGAATCGGCTGTAATCCCTGAACCACCGTGGCTTCACGGATCAAGTCTGGCAGCGCCGGTACCTTCATCAATTCCTGAAGCTTGGTCTTGTTGTCTTTTTCTTCCTTGCCTGGCAGCAGGTTGCAGCCAGCTGGCAATGCCAACAGGAAAAGCCATGCTATGCACCAAGCAAATTTGGTGATGGTCATTTTTGAGTGAATGAACTTGGGCATCCTGCCACGCATCCGTTTGTGATTTGGCTTCGAAGAGGGAAAACGTCCGCCTGAGATTGAGTCATAGCTTGCAGCGACTGCACGGGGCAAGGTCATCAGTTAGTCGCAGGTATGCACTGGTGTTCTTGTGAACACCATGCTGCTGCATGAGTCGCCACTGCGGAGGGGGGGTGAGGTCGTCATGAGCGATCTTGGACAAAATTTTGGCGGAATCAGAGCGATCACAGCCGAATGAATGGGGGGATTGGGTAAGATCGTGGTTCCGGAAGGCAAGCTTCTACAAAAGACATTGAAAACCGTGTGCCGGGAGCTCTTGACAGAAAATCAAGGACTGGGATACTTTCCCGCTTGCCCGCCTCCAGAGTAGAGGTTCAGCAGTATTTTCGGGTAGTGGTTGTGTCCGGCATCGCCGGCCTTGGCTATTGAGAAGATGTCGGGCATACCCTCAACCTGTCTGGGCGAGGTCCAGTTCACCCTTATTTTTGTGTGGGTTTGCCCACATCACACGATTTCCATGCCAACAATCAATCAACTCGTCCGTAAGCGACGCAAACTGAAGAAGAGCCAGAGCAAGTCTCCTGTGCTTGAAAAGTGCCCTCAAAAGCAGGGTGTCTGTTTGCAAGTCAGGACGATGACTCCCAAAAAGCCGAACTCCGCTCTGCGAAAGATCTCGCGTGTTCGTCTGAGCAATGGCAAGGAAGTTACGGTCTACATCCCTGGTGAAGGTCACAACCTTCAGGAGCACTCCATCGTGCTTGTGCGGGGTGGTCGTGTCCGTGACTTGCCTGGTGTTCGCTACCAGGTTGTCCGTGGCTCGCGTGACGCTCTCGGGGTAGAAGGCCGAAAGCAATCACGCAGCCGCTACGGTGCGAAGAAGTAATCGCGCCGTAACTCAAATAGTTTTCCCGAATAATAGCAATCCAGCCAATACAGTCGAAGTTTAAGAATGGGACGAATCACAGCCAGCCGCACCCAACTCAAGGGTGATCCGCGGCACAACTCGTTACTCGCCGGAAAGTTCATCAATTGCTTGATGCTTGATGGCAAGAAGACCACTGCTCAACGCGTCTTTTACGATGCTCTTGAGGAGATTGGTCGTCGTAACGAGATCGCTGACCAGACTCCGATCGAAGTATTCGAGATGGCAGTCGAAAATGTGAAGCCTTACATCGAAGTCCGAAGCAAGCGTGTCGGTGGTGCCAGTTATCAGGTGCCTATGCAGGTGAATCGTGCCCGTCAGCAGAGTTTGGCTTTGCGATGGCTGCTTGGTGCCGTTCGCGAAAAGAAGGGCCGTCCCATGCATCTGAAGCTCGCAGACGAGCTTTTGGCAGCGTGCAAGAAGGAAGGCGTTGCTTACACCAAGCGTGAGAACACGCATCGTATGGCGGATGCCAACAAGGCGTTTGCTCACTTCGCTTGGTAGGACGACTCAAAATCAAATACAAATCACCGCGATACGGCTGTTGGCCGTGTCGCGGTTTTTTTTGCGCCGCGTTACGCTAAAGGACGGTGTTACGCTCGACGTCGCTATCGCCTTGGAGGTGACGTTACCCCTGCAGCCAGCAGGCGTTGGGGGATTTACCGTTGACCAACCCACCTGAGGTAGTGGTGTTATCTTTGCGGGGTAGCGTCGTATTACGTGTTACCTCTATTGAATGTGTTTTGAATAGCTCAGGTCGCCGTTTTGCAATACTATTCTGCCTCCCCGCTCGACCAAAGCGGGGGGCGGTGCCGGGCAACCGTTTGTCTGGTGAATTTTCAAAGAGTTTTCAGCCGTTGCCCGAGTGCTCTTGCTATCTAGCGAATGAACCCACTTGTCCGACTCCAGAATCGCCCAATCCCTGAATCGTTTCCATGACTTTTGACATCTCCAAGCTTCGCAATATCGGCATCATCGCGCACATAGATGCTGGGAAAACGACCGTGACTGAGCGGATGCTCTTTCTGAGCGGGGCCAAGCATCGTGTGGGGCGTGTGGACCACGGCACGACGGATACAGACGATGACCCTGAGGAGCAGGAACGTGGGATTACCATCTTCAGTGCTTGCGTGAAGTACGGGTGGCAGGATTACAACATCAACTTGCTCGATACTCCGGGGCACGTTGATTTTACAGCTGAGGTTGAGCGTTGTTTGCGTGTGCTGGATGGAGCGGTGGTTGTGTTTTCGGCACGTGAAGGTGTTGAGGCGCAAAGTGAAACAGTTTGGCGGCAGGCTGACAGGTACAAGGTTCCCAGGATTGTTTTCATCAACAAGATGGATCGGGAAGGCGCAGATTTTGAAACAGTGTTCAACGACATTGAGCCGCGTTTGGGTGGCTGCCCTCTCGCGGTTGAATTGCCCGTCGGGCAAGGGCCTGCGCACGTCTCAGATCCTTTCCGTGGTGTGATTGATCTGGTTGATATGAAAATGCTCGAGTTTGACCCGGAGACCGAAGGCAAGGAGGTCAAGGAAACTGAGATTCCAGACGACCAGTTGGATGAGGCTCTGTTTTGGCGAGAGCAGATGCTGGAAAAGGTTTACGACCTCAGTGAGGAGGCAGCCAACTTGGCGATGGAAGAGAAGGAAGTACCTCGCGATCTAGTCATCGACGCCTTGCGACGGGGGTGCATCGATCGGGTGATTCAGCCAGTGTTGTGTGGGTCCGCGTTGCACGGCATTGGTGTGCAACCTCTGATGACCGCTGTTGGAAACTTTTTGCCAAGTCCACTGGATCGTCCACCTGTGGAAGGGGTAGATCCGAAAAATGCGGACAAGGTTCTGATCCGGAATCCCAAATCAAAAGATCCGTTTTGTGGGCTTGTGTTCAAGATTCTGCCAGCAAAGACGGGAGACAATTACTGGATTCGTGTTTACAGCGGCCAACTGAAGCAGAACTCCAGAGTGCAGTGCCCCAACCGAAACAAGAAGGAAAACATCGCCCAGTTGTGGCAGATTCATGCCACTAAAAAAGATCGTGATGGCCAGATTGATTCGGTTGAAGCAGGTGATATTTGTTGTGTGATTGGGCCTCGGTTTGCCATCACTGGTGACACGGTATGTGACACACGCGAAATGATTGAGCTACCCAGTATCAATTTCGCTGACACTGTAATTTCGATGGCAATCGAGTCAGAAAGCACGAGTGATAAAAAGAAGCTCGAAGAGACCTTGGATATGCTGCGGCGTCAGGATCCTACATTTCGTGCAGTTGAGAATGAAGAGACCGGTCAAACTTTGATCAGTGGGATGGGTGAATTGCACCTTGAGGTGATTCAGCACCGCCTGACGAGAGACTTTGGTTTGAATGTCAAGTTCTACAAACCTCGCGTGAACTACCGCGAAACCGTGGCCGAAAAGGCTGAGGTTGTTGGGCAGTGCAATCGACAAATCGGGTCAACGCAAATGTTCGCGCGGCTCAATGTCAGCGTCTCACCGCTCGAGGACGTCTCGGCGCCCGTCTTGGTGTTCGATCGTCTGCCACCTGATGTGGGGTTGCCCAATACCGTCAGGCAGGCTGCCATGGACGAAATTCGCGAGCGGGCTGCTGGGGGCGGGTTGCTGGCTGGATTTCCACTTTCAGGAGTTCGTATCGATGTGACCGATGCTCAGATACAGGAAGAAGGCAGCGATGAGGTTGCATTCCGAATCGCCGCCGGAGACGCGTTTGATCGAGGCATGGAAAAAGCGGGACTGGTATTGCTGGAGCCCGTCATGAAGGTCGAAGTTACGACACCTGACGATTACATGGGCGAGTTGGTGGGCGACCTGCAGCAGCGGCGGGCAATGATCGCCGCGACCGAAACCCGTGGAACCATGACGGTGATCATCGCTCATGCCCCTCTCAAGGAATTATTTGGGTATTCCGGCGCTGTTCGCAGCTTGAGTCAGGGGCGGGCTGCTGGCAGCATGGAACCGCTCAGCTACCAGGCTGCACCCAAGGAAGATGCCGAAAGTTTCATGTTCTGAGTTCACCGGTGGCCGCCTATTTTATTCTCGGAGTCATGAGGCGGCTCATCTGTAGGGCATCCTTGGCCATTTCATCAAACAGGCACCCTGTTTTGTGAAAAATCCCTGTCGGAAAATCACCTCGTTTTTCACCTTAATGCTGCCTTCGAATCGATTTTGAGACGTGGTTAGGGCGTGTGATTGGGTGTTTGGCGGCAGTTCTCCCCCGTAGTTGCGGACTCTTGTGGGCTTTGACGCGATAGTGTTGGTCCGCCACTCATCGGCCCGCCGGCTTGGTAGACTATTGTGAAAACGCCGTTGCTCCATTTTTGCCGCTCTCCTACTATCACCTACAAGGTGCAGGACTAGGTGAGGTGCTAAGGCTCTCCCCGTTTTCGCCCATTATTCAAGCTTCATCGAATCAAACCTACTGGGATTTCATCATGGTCAGGCGTTCGCATCAGTTTTCAGAATCCAGACATATCGGTGGTCGGCCGGTGATTTGTGGCAGACGCCGCTGGGCGGGTGTCTTTTGTGCCGCTCTGCTTGGCTATCTCACAGCACTGGTTCTCGTGGTCAATCCAGTGCCTGCTCAGGCTCAGGCAGCTGAACAGGCTCCCGCACAGCTGATCAAGCCGGCGGGGAACGATCGCATCGTTGCTCGCTTGATCGCTCAGTTGATGCCTAAAAATCACATCTCCGCCAGGGGGCTGGATGACACCATCAGCAAGCGTGCACTGGCTCTGTTTACGAAGTCGCTTGATCCACTCAAGCTTTACTTCTACCAAAGTGATATCGATGAATTTAATCGAGATGCCAGCCGAATTGATGACATGGTTCAGCAAGGTGATCTGTCGCTCGCGTACAAAATCTTCGGGCGATTCATTCAGCGTGTTGATGAGCGAGTCGCGGTTGCACAAGAGCTGCTCAACGGTGACTTTGACTTCTCGAAAGATGAAGCCATCGTGATTGATCCGGATGTTGCAGAGTACGCCAAGACACCAGCTGGTGCGAAAGATCGCTGGCGTCGTCAGATCAAGTACGCTCTGCTCGATCTGAAAGATGAGGGTAAAGTTGGCGAAGAGGCTGTCGATACACTTCGGCGTCGTTATGGTCGCTATGCAAGACGTTGGAAGAAAACAGATAGCGACGATTTGCTGGAGATGTTCCTGACCTCGGTCACCAATGGCTATGATCCGCACTCAACGTACATGTCGCCTTCGACACTCGAAGATTTTCAGATTCAAATGAGTCTGAATCTGGATGGAATCGGAGCACAGCTTCGTGAGAAGGATGGCAACACTGTCGTGTCGCGAGTGATTCCGGGCGGTGCTGCCGCCAAGCATGGCAAACTCAAGTCAGATGATGTCATCGTGACTGTTGGTCAGGGAAAATCGGGTGACTCGGTTGATATCGTTGAGATGCCACTTTCCGATGTTGTCGACCTGATCCGAGGCAAGGCGGGCAGTACGGTACGCCTTGGTGTGAAGCCAGGAGGAGTCGGGAATGTGGAAGAGTATCAGATCATCCGTGCAACCATTGCTCTCGAAGAGTCGGCTGCCCGTGGTGAGATCATCAACCATAAGAATCCAGATGGTGGCAAAGAACTGAAAATCGGGTACATCAATCTGCCCAGTTTTTACTTGGACATGGATGCAGCACGACGGGATGAGAAAAATTTCCGTAGCAGCACTCGAGACGTGCGACGTATTCTTGATGATTTCAAAACCAAAGGTGTTGACGGGATTGTGCTTGATCTCAGCAAGAACGGAGGCGGAAGTCTCACCGAAGCAATCAATTTGACAGGTCTGTTTATCGACAGTGGTCCCGTCGTTCAGGTTAAGAATTCAGATGGCTCCGTTCAGGCTTATGCAGACGAAGATAGTGGTACTGCGTGGAACGGACCGTTGGCTGTTTTGACCAGTAAGTTCAGTGCAAGTGCCAGCGAAATTTTCGCCGGTGCTATTCAAGATTACAAACGAGGCCTGGTTATCGGTGATCCCGCGACTCACGGCAAAGGTACAGTCCAGACGCTGATGAATCTGGGGCAGCGATTATTCGGTAACAATCGACAGAACTACGGTGCACTGAAAGTCACTTTGCAACAGTTCTATCTCCCTGATGGCCAGAGTACGCAGCTCAAAGGTGTTTTGTCAGATGTCATTCTGCCAAGCCTCACAGCCAAAATGGATGTCGGCGAGGGTGATCTGAAATATGCTCTGGAGCATGACACTGTTCCTGTTGCACGGCACAACCTCTACAGCATGGTTCCCACTGACTTGGTCAATGAGCTGCGCAAGAAATCAGCCAAGCGTGTCGAAGAGGATGAAGACTTCGCTGATCTGTTGAGGCGTGTCGAAATTTACGTGGATCAAAAAGATCAGGAAACAGTCTCCCTTGAAGAGGAGTCATTTCTGGCAAGACGCAAGGAACTTGATTCTCAGAAAGAGGAAGAGGAAGAGTTGGAGCAGCAGATCGAAGACGCTGTGATTTTCCGCGACAATTACTACAACAGTGAAGTCATGAACATTGTTGCAGATTATATCGACGGTCTCCGCAAGGAGAACTTGGCCAAGGCAAACTGATCGTTGCTGCCGTAAGTTTGACGTTTTCTAACCCTGGTGCCCGCTGTTTACGCGGTCGCCGGGGTTTTTTTGTGGACCCGTTGCTGGTCAGTGGGGTGGAATGCTGGAACACAGCAGTTTTGCAATACCAATGCATTCTTCATGTTTTTTGTGGCCGCTGTATCTACTTGCCAGAGCTGTCATGTCTTGTTTCTTTGCTCGTTTCCTGCAGCGTCCTGAGTCACAAGCCAGCGATTGGCTTTGATTAGTTGGGCTGGATACAGTTCAGGGGAATTGGGCCCCGAGAGAACGGTTTTGAGGGCGTTCTGCTTTCCTTGGCCGGACACCATGAACCAGATTTGATGAGCTGAATTGATCGCCGGTGCAGTGAGCGTGTATCGATAACTGTCAAGCTTCTCCACCCAGTTTTCGACAAACCAGCGTTCGTGTTCCTGCAGAGCTTTTGTTTCGGGAAACAGTGATGCAGTGTGTGCATCGTCCCCCAGGCCTTGTAAAGCCAGGTCCCAAATTGGGAAATTTGCCTCACCAAAATGCTGTCGAAGCATTTGTTCGTATCGTTTGGCAGCTTCTGTCGGATTTTCGACATTGACAGGAACTTCATGAATGTTGGAGCGAGGAATATCAACTCTGTCCAGCAACGCTTCGTGAACCATTCGTGCGTTACTATCCGAATGATCCAGCGGAACATTCCGCTCATCACCCCAGAACCAGTGGATGTTGGTCCAGTCAAGGTTTCGTTCGGCAATCAGTTCGTAGATTCGTTTAGGCGTTGAACCACCGGAGAGTGCGACTCGGAAGATCCCGTTCGACTCGATGTTTGTATTGGCAAGATCACAAAAAGCCTGCGTGGTTGCTTCATGCAGCTGGCTTAGTTCGTCAAAGATTTCCATTTCAAGTTCAGGTTTGAGTAGCGATGAGGATAGTTACAGGAATGATTCCTGGTCCGTTGGAAAATCACCGGCTTCAATTGATTTTCGGTAAGCGACTGCAGCATCGTGTATCGTTGTTCTGATATCAGAGTATTGACGAACGAAGCTTGGGAGGTAGCCGGAGTTAAAGCCAATCATGTCATGGGTAACGAGGACTTGTCCGGTCATATGGGGGCCCGCTCCGATTCCGATGGTTGGAACTTTGACTGCTTCGGTGATCGCTTGTCCAACATCACTTGGGACACATTCGACCAGCACGGCAAAGGCGCCGGCTTGTTCAGCAGCCTTCGCATCCTCGATCAGCGTCGGCAAGTTTCTTTGGACCCGGTAGCCGCCATCAACATGGATGTTTTGGGGCCGCAGTCCGACGTGGGCCATGACGGGGATTCCGGCAGTCACAATGGTTTCGATCCGTTTGGCTTGCTCGGCGCCACCTTCAAGTTTGACCGCGTGGCAAGTGGACTCTTTCAACACGCGGGCACTGGCTTCGACGCTCCGCATGATTTCAAGTTGACCTTCTGGAAAGGGTAAATCCACGACCACCATGGCCCGTTTGGCGGCACGACCTACCATCTTGGCATGGTAGATCATGTCATCCATGGTGACTGTCAGTGTTGTGTCGTGCCCTTGGACGACCATCGCCAACGAATCACCCACCAGCAATAGGTCGATTCCTGCCTCATCTAAAACCTCAGCAGTGGGATAGTCATAGGCCGTCAACATGGAAATGTTGCCGCCGTCTCTACGGATTTTTTGCAAACTACGCGTGGTGACACGTGGCGGCGGGTTTTCGGGATTCGATGCGGCCATGGGGTGATCCGGCGATCTTGATGCTAACGACGATTTGTCGTTTTGGGGTTTACTGGTCTATAGCTACAATGGAACAACCTAACCCTAGACTAATGGGCGTCTACCCGCCTGCCCGCTGACGGACTGAATTGTGAGCAAGTAAATGTTGAATCAAGCTAGGTTTTTCAATTGTGAGGGATGCTTTTCTGCCTTTTGGGTGACGGCAATCCTTGGGGTGGTCGCCACCTTGTGGCTTGTCCCGGTTGATCGTCAGGTCATGGCAGATGACCCCCCGGGCTTTGTCTTCAAAGGCGCCAACCAGAATATGAACATTGAGGTTGAAGGCAAACTTGCTGGCTTTAAGCAGGGCATGTTGCTCGTCACGCGGGAGGATGGTGTTGAGGTTACTGTAAAACCACCTGAGGATGCCTTGGGTTTTGATTTTCAGGCACCGATCGAGGGTAGCTTTCTACAACGTGGCATGATGGTCCGCTTTAACGGTAATTTCAATAAGGCCGGTATTGCCACCGACCCTATTGATGCGCTTACTGCATTTTTACCTCTGACTGAAAAACTTGCCAAGAAAAAATCAGATGAGTTCGTGCCAGGTATTTATCCCGGCGAGAAAAAATCAAATCTTCCGGATGGCGTTTCAAATTACAAGGTCGTCGGAAAATTGATGGGATGGGATGCCACTGGGCTGGTTGCTGTCCAAGCTGGTAGGCGGCCATTGCGGGTCCAACTCGCTGAAAAAGCAACAATGAATCTTCGCTTGAATCAACTCAACCTTGCGCAGCAAGGTGATACCGTAACGATCACGGGTACCTATCGCCTGCCCGATGATACCAAGGTGGTTGCCAAGACAATCGCTGTCACTACAGACCGCGTGCAAACTGGGGCTACTACTGGCACGTCGACAAACAGTCGACACAAACGCGCAAAACGCAGTGACGTGGAAACTGGCGACAAAGAGTAGTCCTGATCAGCGACTGTATCCATCTGTCAGTTCAACACACGTGTTGTTGAAGTCCATGTGTCGCGCCAAATTGTCGCTTGCTGACGGAAAGGAGGCGGCGGTGGATTCGTTTAAATCTGTCCGCTGGTTGTGATGAGTTTGGGCTGTATCACGGGGAAGGGTCATTTTTGTCCTTGTTTTTGCTTCATAGGGCTGTCCGTTCTGCACTCATTTTTTTTGAGGAAACCGAGGACTTGTTTCGTCAGGTGACTGGGCGAATAGGGTGGTTGCTGCGTAGCATGTAGCGGTGGTGGAAACGTAGATTTTTGTCATGCTAAAGTCGCTTCTCGACAACGTCCACGAGAGCAAGTGGACTTGCGTGAGTCGACTCGACGGCATAGACGAAACTGAAGCGGCGGCTAGAAGAGTCTCCACCGGACAAGAAAGCGATCATATGCGTGGTGCAATGCTGAGGGATCCGTACTTGAGATGCGGGCGTAATGTAGCGTGGCAGTACTGAAAGACTATCCGTATTCACTCTTGAACAAGTCATTGAAAATGAAAACAACACACCTGAAATCTCGATTGATGTTGGCTGCCCTGATGTGTTGCGCTGTTGGCGCGTCGACTTTTCTGCAGCAGGCAGCGTCTGCCAAAGACTTGGGTATCGGTTCCAAGGCTCCAGCCTTAAATATTGAGCATTGGGTTCAGGATGGAAATGGCTTCTTCAAGCCTGTTACAGAGTTTGAGAAAGACAAGGTCTATGTGGTTGAGTTCTGGGCGACGTGGTGCGGTCCTTGCATTCAAAGTATGCCTCATCTGGCAGACTTACAAAACAAGTACCGAGGCAATGGAGTTCAGATTATCAGTGTGTCCGATGAGTCGCTTGATGAGGTCAAGGATCTGCTTGGGAAGAAGAACGAGGATGTTGGAAAAACCTTTGCCGAGGTGACTGCCGCTTATTCTCTGACAACGGATCCTGATCGTTCGGTCTACAAGGACTACATGACTGCCGCGAAACAACAGGGGATTCCAACCGCATTTGTCGTTGGAAAAACAGGACTGGTGGAATGGATCGGCCACCCCATGGACATGGATGGACCGCTTGCTGCAGTCGTTGGTGGGACATGGGATCGGGAAGCGTTTGCTGCCGAGATGGTGGCCGAACAGAAAATGCAGCAGAGTATGCAGCGGCTCTCGATGTTGGCATCCACAGGTAAGTTCAAGGAAGCAATTGCCTTGGCCGAGGCAGAAGGTAAGAAAGCTACAACCGATGCAAGCAAGCAGCAGTGGATGGAAATCAAGTACAGTCTGAAACTTTCGGCTGGGATGTTGGATGATGATTCGCTTGCTTTTTTCCGCGGTAGAATTAAGACCCTGAAAAATGATCCTCTCGCGATGGCAAGATTTGGCTACTCGCTATATGGTCAGGCACAACAGGGCGTCGATATCAAGCCACTGCTTGCGGATGTGATTGCCGCAATGGAGGAGGTTTCCAAGGATGCAGATTCGCAGATGAAACCGTTGATGTTTAACACCTTGGCAATGTTGGCCAGTGAATCAGGTGACCTCAAGAAAGCAATCGCTGCACAGCAGGCAGCGATTGATGCAACTGATGACGAACGGCAAAAGAAACGTTTGATGGTAATGTTGGATGAATTTAAGCAGAAAGCTGCGGGTGGCAATGAAGGCGATAAGTCTGAATAGTCAGGTTGACAGGTTCGCCTTGGGCTCTTGTCTCGCTCCTTTTTTGGACCTGATGCACGTCGGAAGATGCGAGATTGGTGTGCACGCCTCAGGAGCGAAGTTGTGCGGGAGACGCATCCATCGCGGTGCCCTCGTTGTGCTGGTGGTGGAGTAATCTAGGAACCGTTCGTTTTCCCCGCGAAATTCAGAACCGCGAAAGCAAACAGCATTCCTGTATGCACGATAAATTGCTCCCAACCTGAATGGATCAATGCTGCATAGTGCTGGTCTTTGTCGCCACATTGGGGCCGATCAGACTGTATGCTTGGCCTTCGGCAAGGGAAAAACAGATCTAATCGACTGCCAAGTAGCTGTCGTGCAGTTTCCGAAGAACAGCGACTTCAATTATCTGCAAAGTCCTGGGTCAAGAGCTTCCGCGTGTGTCCACCACTAGCAAACTTAGCTAATAATTCTACCTCAGGCTGAAGTAACCCGGGTTTACGGCGAAGCTATAGTGCACGAGGATGCCGGCCCGTGATTCACGGGGACTGGCGTTGTTACGTGGGGCTGATTCTCAATTCGCGGCATTTCCACTTCAGAAGCACAGCATGCCGGACTATGAGCACCCGTCGAAGCACGCTGAGGATCCGGGTCGGGATCCGGGTCGGGATCCAGGTCGGGATCCGAGCGATGGCGAGGTGCCAGTCTTAGGCGGTGAGGAACGGTTGTCCGCGCAGGGTAACTCGGTTGCGGAGTCAGGCGATGATGGAGCTGCTTGGGCGCCTCTGCGACTGCCAATTTTCAGAGCCTTCTGGATCGCGTCCCTCGTTTCCAATTTGGGTACCTGGATCCACGAAGTGGGGGCCGGTTGGTTGATGACCAGTTTGGATCCTGATCCGCAAATGGTTTCGGCAGTCCGTATTGCGATGTCCGGTCCAATGATTTTCTTGGCCATTCCGGCGGGCGTCATTGCGGATCGCGTCGATCGACGACAATTGTTGATCCTGACCCAATTGATGATGTTCTCGTTTGCTTCGTTGTTGTCCTTGTTGACGTGGCAGCAGCTCATCACCTCATGGTCGTTATTGGGGCTGACGTTTGCTATCGGTCTGGGGTTAGTGATGCATGTTTTAACGTGGCAAGCAACGGTACCTGTATTGGTACCGCCGCCGCAGATTGCCCGTGCGATCGCGTTGGGAAGTATCAGCTTCAACCTGGCGCGAGCAGCCGGGCCTGCGCTGGGGGGTGTTTTGATTGCGACAGCAGGTGTCTGGGTGGCTTTTGCAGTGAACGCTTTGTCTTTTGCAGGTGTGCTGTGTGTGTTGCTGCTTTGGAAACGAGAAAAGACCGAATCGTCTCGTGGGCTTTCCTACCGTGCAGCATTGAAGGAAGGATTTGTGTATGTCTTGCAGGAACCTACGATGCGCAATGTGCTCGTAGGAATCATGTTATTCCTGTTGCCGGCAACGGCGCTCTGGTCTCTGTTGCCTCTGGTTGCGCGTCAACAATTGGCTTGGGGAGCTGAGGGGTACGGATTGTTGGTGACCAGCATCGGTGTGGGGGCAGTTGTTGCAGCGAGAGTACTGCATGCCCTACATCGTCTGCTTCGGATGGACCGAACCTTGGCTGCAAGTATGGTTGGCTTCGCAGTTGGACTATTCATACTCGGCCACTCAGAAGGAGACACATGGTGGCACGATGCAGGGGCGCTATTCGCTTCTTTTGTGATGGGAGCAGCGTGGATGATCTGTTTAACCACCCTCAACGCAACAGCTCAGATGACGTTAGCAAACCACCTTCGTGCTCGTGGGATGGGAGCTTACATGACGACCATGGCGTTAGCGATGGCGTTGGGATCTTTGATCTGGGGGCAGGTGGCAAGTCTATTGGGTCTGGCGTGGACCCAGTGGATTGCGGCCGCCACGCTTGTCCTTACAGCGGGCTGCAGTTTCTTGTTTCCAGTTGATCGAGAATCTGATCAGCCAAAACGGCAGGCAAGTACACGTGAGTAGTCAGCTTGGCGATGATTTTCTGCTCTGACAGGCGGTTGTGACACACCTGGGACTAGCGTGATGCTGCGTGTTATCACCACTCCAGCTCGTGATAGAGGAAGTGGGATCCAGCATTGATTTGGGACTCCACGCAATCAAAACGAGTGTACGATTGTGCGTGGCGAAAGCCTGATTCTTTGTAAATCAGCGGCATTGGATGCATTCGCCTATCTTTCTGGGGCCTTCATTTCCTTCATGCAAAAGGACTTAATTGGGCCGTTTCGAGCGTCCTAGCCGACAAGAGATTTCCCACCCCTGATACACAATTCGTGCGTGTTGTAATAGGCTTTTGCCGTTCTGCACTTGAACTTGGCGGATAACAAGTGACTTTAAAGGATCGATCTAATTATGTTGAAGAAATACTCTCCTCGGCTCGTACTTACACTCACCACACTTATTTTGCTCGGAGGTTTGTCTTGTACGCAGGCCTCCGCTGCTGAAACGGAGGCATTAGTTAACACTGGCGATACAGCATGGGTGCTCGCGTCGACTGCTCTTGTACTGTTCATGACGATTCCCGCTCTGGCATTGTTTTATGCTGGGCTGGTACGCAAAAAAAATGTCTTGTCGGTTTTGATGCAGTGTCTGGTTTTGACCGCTTTGATGTCGATCATCTGGGTGTTCTGTGGCTACACACTCGCGTTTGGAACATCGGAAAGCGAATCTCTGAATCGCTATATTGGTGATTGGGAGGCAGTCATGATGACTGGTATCGATAGTTCCTCGGTGTATGTCACCAGTGCTGACGGTGAGCCGGCAAGTGGAATTCCAACAATTCTTTTTGCAGCATTCCAAATGACTTTTGCGATTATCACCCCGGCACTGATGGTCGGCGCTTTCGTTGAACGCATGAAGTTTTCGGCTGTCCTGTTGTTCTCCAGTATTTGGCTTTTGGTCGTCTACGTCCCGATTTGTCACATGACATGGGGCGGGGGGGCTTACAGTGACATGGGGGTGATGGACTTTGCAGGCGGAATCGTTGTTCATGTGACGGCTGGCCTGGGGGCCTTGGTGGCATGCATCATGGTGGGACCACGCTCAGGCTATCCCCGAGAGTTAGAGCCACCACACAATATGACGATGACGGTCACCGGAACTGGAATGCTTTGGGTCGGCTGGTTTGGCTTCAACGCAGGCAGCGCTTTGGGGGCTAATGGTGACGCGGCGATGGCTCTGTTTGTTACTCATCTCTCGGCTGCAACGGCAACCTTGGTGTGGCTTGCAATTGAATGGGTGCAATTGGGTAAGCCAAGTGTGCTTGGCGCTGCCACCGGATCTATCGCAGGACTTGCCGCGATCACGCCAGCATCAGGTTATGTTGGACCCATGGGGGGGCTCGCAATTGGGGCCGCGTCGGCTGTTCTGTGCTATGTATTTGCAACCAAACTCAAACAACGCCTCGGGTATGACGATTCGCTCGATGTGTTTGGCGTTCACGGCGTCGGTGGGTTTCTTGGGACCATCCTTTGTGGCATTTTCGCTGCGGAAATGTTTGGAGGGAATCAGAATGGTGCAGAAAGCTACAGCATTCTGGAAAGTGTTTGGACGCAACTTGTCGGTGCATCATCGGCGGCGATCTACACGATCATTGCGACAATCGTAATTCTGAAACTGACTCAGTTGCTTGTCGGGCTTCGAGTCGATGCCACCACGGAAACTCGCGGTCTTGACCTGACTGAGCACGAAGAACGTGGTTACATCCTGCACTGACCAAGCAAGTTGGTGATTGATGGCTCTTGGTCCTGCGCAACGAGCAGCCTTGCTTGTTTGTGCAGGACAAATGAGCGTTTGTGAGTCGATAGGGCATTCCCTTATTCGCACCGCTACCAACTGCGGCCGCCACGTTGAACGTGACGGCCGCGTTGGGTGGTAGCAGGACCGCACCGGGACGAAAGACACCGAGAGTGTCGGCTAGATTTTGCTGAAGCTACGCCAGCATGTAACCCTCTTCGCCGTGAGCGGTGATATCAAGTCCTCGCTGTTCTTCTTCGGCAGGGACACGCAAACCAATCGTCACATCGAGCAACTTCAGCAGCACCAGGCTGCCGATCCCTGCGAAGGCGATGGTAATCACTACAGCAGCGATCTGACCAATCACCAGTGTTGGATTACCACCGGATTCGATCAAGCCGATTGGTACACCGCTGCTTACATCCCAACAGACGCGGCTGGCAAAAACACCCGTCAGAACTGCACCAAGACCACCACCAATGCCGTGAACACCAAAGGCATCGAGGGCATCGTCGTAACCAAGCTTGTGCTTTAGCCAAGAGCAAGCAAAGTAGCAGACCAAACCTGCAGAAGCTCCCATCAGCAGAGCCGGCATAAGGTTGACAAACCCGGCGGCTGGAGTGATGCAAACCAAACCGGCGACGGCACCACTACTGGCACCAAGAACCGTTGGTTTACCAAGAATGAGCCATTCGGCGAGTGCCCAAGTCACCGCCCCAGCGGCAGCTGCAAAGTGGGTCGTGGCGAAGGCACTGCTTGTCAAGCCATCAGACAGTAGCTCGCTTCCTGCGTTGAAACCGAACCAGCCCACCCACAGCATTGCCGCTCCCAGAGCGGTGTAAGTCAGGTTGTGAGGTTGGATGGGTTCTTTCAAGTAGCCCATCCGTGGACCAATTAGGATCGCTGCGACCAGCGCTGAAACCCCACTGCTGATATGAACGACGGTGCCTCCGGCAAAGTCTAACGCACCACCCAGAATCGAGGTCTCGTTGTAAGACAACGGGCCACCATCCCATACCCAATGGCACAACGGGCAATAGATCAAAGTGCCCCATGCGATCGAAAAGATCGCCATAGAAGAAAATTTCATGCGTTCGGCAAATGCACCGCAAATCAACGCGGGGGTAATGATGAAGAACATGCCCTGAAACAACATGTGGGTCATTCGGGTCATGTCACCTTCCATAGGTGTTACCGGTTCGCTGAGGGTGCTGCTCCACTCGCGCTGAACACCGTTCATGAGCAAATAGTCACTGTTTCCAATCCAGCCACCGTCTCCACCGAATGCAAGAGAGTATCCATACGTGGCCCAGATGACGGTCATCAGTCCCATTAGAAAGATGCATTGCATCATTACGCTAAGGACGTTTTTGCGACGTACCAAGCCACCGTAGAACAGGGCTAGACCAGGAGCAGTCATGAAGAGCACCAAAGCACAACAGACCAGCATCCAAGCGTTGTGGGCTGCGTAAGGGCTGTTTGCGATCTCACCATCGGTCAGGCTGCCCTCTGTCAGCCCGTCAGCTTTGATTGCGGCGGCTGTTTCGGAAAGCTCCTCTTTCATCTCCTCGGTGATGTTATTGCTTGAGGAGACGGTGCCTCCGACGCTATCGATAATGGCATCGGATTGAGAGGTGCCTGATTCTTGTGCCAAGAGCGGCATTTTGGGAAGACACAAAGTTGTCAGGGCTAGAGCCCCTAGACAAAACCATAGACGTTTCGAGCCACACACAGTTACCACCTTTATTGTTTTTGCGCGTAAAAATAAGTCCCGGCTCCTCGCACAAAGTGCTTCCCATCGATTGCTGCCGCCTATGGTTCCTGCCTGTTGATTTGGAACACAGCAATCATGATCTGGAGCGGGTGGAATAAAACCCGGTTCGTAAGGGCTGCTTTCAGCCGCCCATAGGATAAACCCCCGTCCAGTAGCTTCCTAGATGGCCTCGCCCGGACCGAGAAATGAGGCCCTTTTCAGGCCCATGCAGGCGAACTTCTTCATCTTCGTGCCGTTCTGTTGCAGCAGGGACGCTCTAGTTCAGGAACATGATTTCAGGCATTTCGCAAGAAAATAACTCGATTTCCGCTTGTACCCTCAGCCAATAAAACGTTCCCGGCTCTTTCCGAGCGGTGGATATTTCGCATCCATTTCAGTCGGCAGCGTATCGGTTTGTGTCAATGCAGTACAGTTCTCGATCAACCTTGGTCGCTGTCGCTCAGCACGGCCATGAATGCTTTTTGGCTGATCTCAACGTTGCCGATTGCCTTCATGCGTTTTTTACCCTCTTTTTGCTTTTGCAGGAGTTTGCGTTTGCGAGTGATGTCACCACCGTAGCATTTTGCGGTCACATTCTTGCGCATTGCTGGTACTGTTTCGCGGGCGATCACGCGACTACCAATGGCGGCCTGCACGGCGACTTCGAACATATGTCGTTCGATTTCAGCTTTCAGTTTTTTAGCGACGGCTCTTCCACGTCGATCAGCGTCTGCACGGTTGCAGACGACACTGAGGGCATCCACCCGTTTGCCATTGACCATGATGTCGAGGCGGCACAGGTCGGCCGCCTCGTAGCCCACCATTTCGTAGTCAAGGGTTCCATAGCCACGTGTGCAACTCTTGATCTTGTCATGCAAGTCGTAGACGACTTCAGCCAGTGGAATGTCATAGGTGATCATGGCTCGCTGGGCACCCAGATATTCCTGAGACTGCTGTATGCCACGACGTTCCTGGCACAACTTCATCACCGCGCCAATGAAGTCGGTGGGTACGATGACGCTGCAACGGACAATCGGCTGACGAAACTCTTCAACATCGCCCGGATCGGGCACGTCCTGAGGCTTGTGGATGCTGATCGTTTCACCCCGTTTGTTGACTATCTCATAAGTCACGTTGGGAGCTGTCTGGACGAGATCAATATCCGCTTCGTTTTCCAGACGCTGTTGGATAATCTCCATGTGTAGTAGTCCAAGGAAACCGCAGCGGAAACCAAAGCCGAGCGCGTCACTGGTTTCGGGTTCAAATTCAAAACTCGGATCGTTCACTGCAAGCCGTTCCAAGGCATCACGAAGTTCACTAAAGTCCTGTCCGTCGCTGGGAAACAAACCACAGTACACCATGCGTTTGGGGCGGGCATAACCTGGTAATGGTTCGGCTGGTGCCTTACCAGCGATGCTGACCGTATCACCGATGTGAACGTCACCAAGGCTCTTGATATTGCAAATCAGATATCCAACCTGTCCTGCTTTCAGTGAATCACAAGCCTCGCGCTGAGGAACGAATCTGCCCAGTTCCACCACTTCGTGTTGGGTTCCCGCCCTTAGGAATTGTATCTTTTGGCCCTTGGTGACGGTGCCTTCCATGATCCGTACATAGGTGATCGCACCTCGATAGTCGTCGTAGTTCGAGTCAAAAACCATCGCCTGCAAAACGGCATCGGGATCACCTGATGGCGGCGGAATATGTTCGATAATCGCGTCTACCAACGCATCCACCCCTTCACCGGTTTTCGCACTGACTCGAACGCAGTCGTCCGGGTCGGTGCCCAGCGAATTCATCATCTCTTCTGCGACTTCGTCCGGGCGAGCATGATTCAAATCAATTTTATTGATGACCGGTATGATCTGCAATTCATGTTCCATTGCTGCATAGGCGTTGGCTACGGTTTGTGCTTCGACCCCTTGGAATGCATCAACCAACAATAACGCTCCCTCGCAACATGCAAGAGAACGCGATACCTCATACTGAAAGTCAACATGTCCCGGGGTGTCGATCAAGTTCAATTCGTAAGTCTTGCCACCACGCTTGAAGTTCATCGCGACAGCACGTGCTTTGATTGTAATTCCCCGCTGTCGTTCCAGTTCCAAATCATCCAGTAGCTGATCCTTCATCTCCCGACGTGTAACCGTTCCTGTGTGCTCCAGCAATCGATCAGCAAGAGTGCTCTTGCCATGATCGATGTGTGCGATGATACAGAAGTTCCGAATGTTTTCTGACATGTGTGGTTTTACGGGTGCAGTGTTGTGTGTGTGTGCAGTTTTCGTGGGCGGTGCGTGTGGAAAACGCTCAAATGGTCTGATCTTCTTTCATGGCGTAGCCGGCCACACCAAGGTAGCCAGCATCAGCTTCGAGTGAGGCAAACTTGATACTCGTGCCGGCAAAAACGTTGTCAAAGGTGCGGTCGCGAAAGTCATCAACGATTCCCTGCAGGAAGCGTCTGCCAATCGGACAATCACTACCACCAAAATTCATCGCACCGCCCAAGACAACCGATCCTGGATCGAGTGTATGTACCAGAGTCGTGACACCGATTCCTAGCCATCGAGCTGTCTCGTCGACGATGTCCAAAGCCAATGCGTCACCCTCAACTGCTGCTAAATAGACTTTTTTGGCAGTCAGCTCGGTGTCTTGCCCGCCCAGCAGTCCGCTCAGACTACTTTGCTGACCTTCCGTCAGCCTTTGACGAGTCCGTTGCACAACGCCACTTGCAGATGCGTAAGCCTCAAGTTGTCCTCGGCCTCCACCCCAAACACATAACTGTGCCTGGGGAGAAGAGTCCACAACGATATGTCCACATTCGCTACCGAAACTATTCACTCCGTTGACTAGTTCTCCGTCAACGATGATGCCACCGCCAACACCAGTTCCGAGTGTCAGCAGAACCATGGATCCATCATCACGCCCACTGCCGAGCCAGAATTCTCCGTAAGCCGCTGCATTGGCATCATTGAGAAAGGAGACGGGGCGTTCTAATAAGTGCGAAATCACGTCGCGAATTGGAAAATTCCACCAGCTTGGCAGTTGAGGAGGCTCAACCAGGATCCCACCCTGCAAATCCATGGGGCCTGGGGCACCCAGACCAATGCGGGCGACCAGCTTGGCAACCCCTAATCGCTGCTCGTTTGATCGTACGAGCTCAACGATCCGTTGGACCGCCGAATCAGGACCTTCGCTTTCGCGGGTCGCGATACGCTCGTAAACGAGTGTTTGCCCACTGGAGTCAACCAGTCCAATCTTGATTCCGGTTCCGCCTATATCGATACCCCAGTAAAAAGGGGCCTTGGCTTGACTTGTTTCGGTAATGACTGGGATGTCGGCCATGAGTTGGCTGGGATCGAGTGTCGTTAATCTGCTTTGAAAACCGGAGACTCATCCCGTTTGGCAACGCTTACGAATTCCGCTGGTAGGAGCGGTAGACCGTCTAAAATGAACGAAGCTGCGGGGCGGTGGCTCGGGATTCGCTGCCGGATGAGGTAAAATCGGTTTGTTGTTAGGTTTGATGCCAAGATTTCCAAGGCCGCGTCGAGCGGAGTTGCCTGCCAAAAACAATGGCAGGGGTTTAAACGCGGATGGCCTGCTACTGTTAGCCAACCAGGGCGGTCAAGGAAATCAGGCACCGGAGTATAGGAGCGGGCAGGAATTGTCACAACGAGCATTTTCCAATCGGCAGGCCTCCGCTATGCAACCAATGCATGGTTTTGCTGACGAGTCGGGTGGTTTAGCGGCCAAAGACCATGCTGAGGACTCTGCCAACGGGCATCCCAAACGTGTCGTTTTCCTGACGGCTGGGGCTGCTGGAATGTACTGCGGAAGTTGCATGCACGACAACGCGCTGGCTCGGGAGTTGCTAAATCAGGGGGTCGATTGCCTCCTGCAGCCTGTCTATACGCCCATCCGCACCGATACATTGAATATCGCTGACCCACGGGTTTTTTTCGGTGGGATTCACATTTATCTGCTCCAGCGAATGCCATGGCTCAAACACGTGCCGGCATCTCTTCGTCGCACTCTTGATTGGTCTCCTTTGATACGTTTGGCGACACGAAGGTCCCATGCGACTGACGCAAACCAGCTAGGCCAACTGGCAGTCTCCATGTTGCGCGGTGCCGACGGACGGCAGTCGCAGGAAGTTGCGAGATTGACCGATTGGCTTGCCGGTCAAGTCCAGCCGCACGCGATCGTCTTGAGTAATATCTTGATCGGCGGCGTTTTGCCGAGTATCCGCAAAAGTCTTCCGAACACTCGCTTGGTCGTTGTCCTGCAAGGTGATGACATCTTCCTTGATCATCTTCCCGATCAGGATCGCCGGGAGGCGATTCGCTTGTGTCGGGAACTGGTGCCAGTAGTGGATCGATTTGTCGTCAATAGTCAGTTCTATGCAGACAAGATGGGAGAGATGCTGAATATCCCTTCCGAGTGTTTTGAAATTACCCCCCTGTCCATCGACGTAACGCCATTCACTCGCGGCGTCGGAGAAACCAGTCAGCCTGCGACAACCGTTCAGAGGGCGGCTCCGCATC
>DOPG01000212.1:0-488 GCA_003513555.1 Rhodopirellula sp.
GTGGTTGGTGAGGCTGAGGTAGGCTCTGGTGAGTTGCGCCGCCGTGAAATGAGGCCGTGAAATGAGGCCGTTCCCAAAGGCTAAATTCACAGAGGAGTAGGTGAAGCCCGCGACACGGTGCTTTCTCGGCATGACCAATGGCGGCCACCAAGTGGTTTGGCGAAGTGCTTTTAAACGGTGTGCGAATGAAACCGGTGATTGGTATTACTGTTGGTGACGCTGCTGGGGTAGGCCCAGAGTTGGCCATGCAGTGTGCCGCGCTGCCGGAGGTAGCAGCACGTTGTCAACCGGTACTCTATGGCCCAGTGGATGTATTGACTGAGATTGGGGTTGCCGTCGGGCGGGACGTCCCTCAGCGGATCGTGGATATCGGGGAGTTGAAGGTTGACTCGATCAAGCCAGGTGAGTTTTCGAGTGAATCCGGAATTGCTTCTTATCAAGCAGTTGAGGCAGCGATCGAGGATGCACTCGCAAAACGTATCGATGGG
>DOPG01000212.1:685-6216 GCA_003513555.1 Rhodopirellula sp.
GCACTCGCAAAACGTATCGATGGGATCGTGACTGGTCCAATTCAAAAAGAAGCGTGGCGTCTTGGGGGCGTTGAGTATCCCGGGCATACGGAACTGTTAGCGGATCGCTGTGAGGTAAGTGATTACTGCATGATGCTAACGAGTGAGCAAATATCTTGCGTGCTGGTCACCATTCATGTTGCTTTTGCCGATGTGCCCCGATGTCTTTCGGTCGAAGGGATTTTGCGCTCGATCAAACTGGCAGACGAGGCGATGCGCAAGCGGCACCGTCGCTCAGCACGTGTGGTCGTGTGTGCTTTGAATCCCCACGCCGGTGAACACGGGATGTTTAGTCACGCCGAGGAAGAACGATTGATTGTGCCGGCAATCATGCAAGCAAGGGCCTTGGGAATCGAATTGACTGGGCCATTACCACCAGACACCGCTTTTACGCCGCTGATGCGTAAGAATACTGATGTGTACGTCTGCATGTACCATGATCAGGGTTTGATTCCTCTCAAAGCACTGGCGTTTGATGATGCGGTGAATGTTACTTTGGGGTTACCCATTGTACGGACAAGCGTAGATCATGGCACAGCTTTGGATCTTGCTTGGACAGGTAAAGCAAATCATCAAAGCATGCTCGCAGCGATACATATGGCGGTTGATCTGATTGATGAGTGACGTTCCAACCCAATCAGGTGTTCGCCCGCAATCAAACGTTGGGCTCGTGCCCGCGTCTGAACATCAGGGGGAATCATGTGGCGGTTCACAGACGCTGTCCGCTTCTTTTGTCTCTGGGGCTCATGGTGATGGACGCGACGGCGTCGAGTCGCCATCGCATCAGGGTTGGCGTTGGGCACTCGAAGTTCTTTCGCTAGTTGCATTGTTTTTCATTTACGCCGGCGATAGTGCTCCGATGGTGAACGAGGCGCATTACTTGGTGAAGGCCAAGAATTATTGGGATCCCGAGTGGTGCAGCCAAGACATGTTCGTTACTTCTGATAAAGTTCATACAACGTTCTATCTATTGTTTGGTTGGCCAACAAAGTTCTTCAGTTTGACGCAAACGGCTTGGTTGGGGCGATTGGTGGGCTGGTTTCTACTGGCGGTGGGTTTGCAGCGTTTGTCATGGGGACTTTTTCGCCAATCCTTTGTGTCGCTGGCTCTCGCGGTGCTTTGGATTGCAGGAGTTGAGTACGGTAATCTCGCGGGTGAGTGGGTGGTTGGCGGCATTGAAGCTAAGGTGCCCGCCTATGGATTGATCCTGCTCGCTTTGTCGTTCTTGATCGAACGTCGGTGGAATTGGGTTTGGGTGTTGTTAGGTTCCGCTGCCGGATTTCATGTCCTCTCGGGCGGATGGGCGGTGATTGCGGTGATGGGTTGCTGGTGGATGACGGAGCGAACGCGGCCTGATGGTATCAAACTTTTCACGCCCGCCCTGTTTCTTGGCGGCGTTATCTCGTTGTGCGGCCTGGTTCCTGCACTGAGCATGTCTTTGGGAGCAGATTCTGAGCAGGCGGTAATGGCAGCTCGCATCTACTCTTATTTTCGCATCAAACATCATCTGCTGCCCGCTGATTTCTATCTGGCGTGGTATCTCAGGTTTGGTACGCTGGTTCTGATGCTGGTGGGTGGATTTATTCTCTATGGCAAGAGAGACGAATCAATCAACATCTTGAGCTGGTTCGTTTTCGCCACGCTAGGGGTTTCACTGGTCGGTTTGCTGTTGGGCTTTCTGCCCCATTACGCGCCCGACCTTGCGGCAAAGTTGTTGCGTTATTATTGGTTTCGACTCGCTGATGCAATGGTGCCGCTGATGGTCGCAGTGCTGGTTGTGCGAATGGTGTTGGACCAGCGACATCAGATTCGTGTGGTCGGAATCGTGGGGCTACTGCTCGCTGTGATGCTGTGTGGTAGTTCTGTCTGGCGTTCGGCTAACCGAGCGGTGCCTCCCTCGGTCAGCAACGATCTTTTGGGCTTTGAAGCAGGTGCTTCTGCTGAGGTTCAGCAGAAGGTTTATCGGGATTGGTTGAATGTCTGCCGATGGGTTCGAAGTTCGTCCGGCGAGCAAGAGGTTTTCTTGACTCCGCGGAATCAGCAAACCTTCAAGTGGTTCACGGGGCGGGCTGAAGTTGTGAACTGGAAAGATGTTCCCCAGAACCCGTCTGCTTTGCTCGAGTGGTACGAGCGGTTCAAGGAGGTCTATCCAAGTCGGATTGGTAATCGAAGAACTGCAAATCGAGTTTCGATCCGGTATCCCTCACTGCTGGCGCTGAGGGAAAAATATGGCGTGCGATATTTGATCGTGGATCGAAGAGTGACGGGAGAAAATTTGCCGTTGCTGCGCATTTATCCAACCGGAGTAGAGGCGAATCAGACGTATGCAGTTTACGAGTTGCCCTACCCTGCTGTTATCGCGCGTTAAAACGCGTGCCGTTTGGCCGATGGTTAAAATCTCGTTTGTGCTCTGGCTCTGCTGGCTGCGATTGAGCCGCAAAGTTGTGATTGCTCACCGGTGAGCAATCGCCATGAATGCACCGCAGTGCATGCCAGGAAATTGGAGCGTATCGTCTGGCGGAAGAATCACGCTAGCGACGAAACGATGAGGGAGGGGAGTCTGGAACTAGACGAACATTGATCTCATCGAGGCTCTTAAGACGGAGCTTCTTGCCCTCTTCGCCTTCTGGGATGTCTTCGAGTGACTGGTTCTTGAGCTGTTCGGGGGTCAAAGGTTGAGTCTCATTGCCTGGCTTCTCGTCAGGCGGAAAATTGTTGTTTTCCGGGTCGAACATACCGTCAGTGCGGAGTCCCTGTTGCTGTCGCTCTTGGGCATCAGTGGGCAGCGGTTGGTCGCGGTCCGTGAGGTTGGCCACTTTGCCGCCAGCCGAATCAAAGACGCTGCCAACACGGCCAGAGTCTCGAACGGTGCGCTGCCACGAACCACCAAACGCCGGGTAGTCCATGTCCTCAATGTCTGAGCATAGGCGACATCCGGCTAGCGGCAGTAGGCAGAGTGAAAACAAGCTTGTTAGCACGATCCGACTTGCTGTCATTTGTGTGCGAAGAGGCATCCGACTGACCTTGATTTCTGGCTGAAAAGCGATGACCCATGAATGGTCTTCGGTCTGTATCGGTCAGCAGGGGTGTTCGCTTTAGGAAAGCTTTGACGATTAGGCGTTGCGGCGGGCCATTGAGTCTCGCAGATTTGCGTTGGCAAGGACCAACAGAGCCAGTTCCTGCCATTGAGAATCGGCTTCCTGCATTGTCTCACCAAGAACCACTGCATCATCCCAGTCTGCTTCTGATTCAATTGAAAAACGCAGGTCGCGTCGGTCCAGTTTTTCTGGAACGGGA
Organism: Rhodopirellula sp.; assembly: GCA_003513555.1. Lineage (GTDB taxonomy): Bacteria > Planctomycetota > Planctomycetia > Pirellulales > Pirellulaceae > Rubripirellula. The sequence goes on from DOPG01000212.1 coordinate 4,022, forward strand.
ATGAAATTCAATTGGTAGGCTCCCGGAGCGGTCATTAGCCAAGCAGCTAAGGAACCTACTGGTTGGTCAACCAACCGGTCAACATTGCGCCGCAGGCGACGTAGCGTGTCGGCGTGGCATGCCTCGCCCGTCAGTCCGAGTTTATCCAGGGCCAGTGGGTCACCATTGCCGGTTCGATAGCCGACGTAATCACAGCTAACGGTCCGAGTTGCTTTGGCCAGCATTTGGTCGATCAGTGTGGGGTCAATGAAGGGGCGGTTGGCTGGCACATAGACGACCCAGTCGGCATTGCTAGCATCTGCGGCTTCGCATAGTCGCTCGCAGACGTGACTGGCGGGCAGGTCAATGCAGTCAACATCTGAGAAGCCAGAGGTCAGTATCTTTGCTGGCATTCCCGCCCCAACGACGAAAACACGTTCCACGAGTTGGCACTCGCTTAACCGCCTTGCGATGCGGTTGATGAGAGTTTGGCCCTGCAGTTTTCGAGAAGTGAAGCGTGCAGCGAGTTGTGAGCTACCTGGTGTTGAAAAGTTACCCAGGTCAATGGCAGCGATCGCAGTTGTGGTGGCGGTGGGCATTGCTTTCTCCATTTTCGCAGATGCACTCACGGGGATCCGACTCGAAATCTCGTGGCTCCCTCGCTTCGTCTCGAGTATGACGGATGCAGCCAGTGGCGGTCCAGCGCGAACCAAACTTTTGTTTTGCTGTTTTTTTGAAATTAGCCTCAAGTCGATCTATCGTCCAACCGGGGCGTCCTGCCAAAACAGACACAGGCGCGTCAGAAGGATCTGTCGCTCGCCTGAATCTTGTCGACTTGTTTTGCCGGTTCTAAAACGGAGTTCTTGCTGGTGCTTGACCTTGCCCAAATTACCAGTCTTGTGGATGCTGTCATCTTTCCCTTGATCGGTAGCATTGCTCTGATGTACGCCAAGCTCAGTCGTGGTGCGGTGGCACGGCGTGCAGAGAAGCAATTCTTTGCTATTTTGGTCGTGCTCACTGTGGTGACCTTGCGAACCGTCATCACGTGTCATGAGATCTGGATTGTGCATACGCTGAGTTTGGGTGCATTGATTGTTTGCAGTTTGCTGATTCCCGGTCAGAATGAGACACCCGATCAAGATCCAACCGTAGCTGTCTAGAGGGCAGTTGAGAACCTTTCATTTGCAACTTGCGTTACACTGATGCCTGATCCTGATTCTGATGCGACAGTTCGTTTACCTGCGTCAGTGCAAGTGAACCCAGGCGGACCTGTTGAGGGCGTTATCCGTCCTCCAGGAAGTAAAAGTCTGACGAACCGTGCGTTGATTTGTGCGGCCTTCGCCAAGGGGCGGTCTCTGCTGACTGGTGCTTTGCAAAGCGAAGATACAAAGGTGATGATTGATGCACTGCGTTCAATCGGTGTTCGGATCGGTATTTCCAATGGCGGAAAGACCCTTGAGGTTGATGGGCAGGGCGTAGAACGGCAGGGCGTTGGGCAGCAAGCAGCTGGGCTGGCCGATGATTCGGTCAGCATGCAAGAGCTTTATGTTGCCAATAGTGGCACAACCATTCGCTTTCTTGCGGCGGCTTTATCGGCTGCAGGGGGTCATTATCGCCTCGTTGGGGTTGAGCGCATGCACCAGCGTCCGATTGGTGATCTGGTGGATGCGCTGAAAATGGTGACTGACGGGAGGATTCAAGCGATCAGCTCACGTGGATGCCCACCCGTCGAGATCCGATGCAGCGGCTGGAAAGGAAATAAGCTGGAGGTTGGCGGATCCGTGAGCAGTCAATACTTGAGCGGGTTGATGATGGCGGCGCCGCTGGTTGGGCAAGCTAACGCTGCCTCGGAGTTCGCCCCGGAACGTGCGGAGCAGAAGCAGCAGTCGACACAAATCATGGTATCTGGAGAACTGGTGTCGCGGCCGTATGTCGATATGACTGCGAAGGTCATGCGGAGCTTCGGTGCCAAGCTGAGTCTGAAGGATGAAGGTTCACCGAGTGAGCCCGTGTTGGTCGTGGAAGTCGAGGGAGGTGGCTACTCGTCGACGTCCTACGCGATCGAGCCGGATGCCTCTGCAGCGAGCTATTTTTGGGCTGCTGCGGCGATCACTGGCGGGAACGTCACTGTTCAAGGCTTGAGCCGCGAAGCGATGCAGGGTGATGTAGCGTTCTGCGAGGTGCTCAAGAAAATGGGCTGTCAGGTTCAATATGAG
>DOPG01000290.1:0-33679 GCA_003513555.1 Rhodopirellula sp.
TGACTTTTGCCAGAGTCAACAGGCAAGAGAGCCGTGTGAGGTTCCCCTTGATTTGATCCGGCCCTCCATCTCTCGCCAGACGCATAAGATCAAGCGGGTGCTCACTCAACTCGGCAGCCAAAGTTTCTGTTCTTGCGTCCCGCGTCACCTCGACATTTATTTTGTCTCCCGGCCTTGTCTGCGACAAAATCGACACGAGATCGTTTCGAGATGCAACCACAACCCCATTGATACCAACAATTACATCCCCTACTTCGACACCTGCAGTGGCGGCAGGCGTTCCGGGCCCCACAACATTGACAAGCACACCGTCGATGTCTTCTAAGTCGCTGCCAGCGAAATACCCGAGGTAGCCGCTGGTTACATCAACACGACGATACTTCAACTCGCCATCGCTACCGCGCTCCGTGAGCTCTACCCTTTCTACACCAGCACCTTTGCTGCACAAGGTTACCAACATGTAATAGCCGTCTGCCGGATCCATGGAGCCAACGGTCAGCCATTCCGTATTTTCTGGACGTTGGATTTCGGGACTCGCCGTGTCGGGGTCGTCGCCCGTCTGCTCGTTACTCGCCTGACTATCGGGTAAAACCGGGTTCGCACCATCAACCGCGCGTGTCGGCTGGTCTTCCTTGGGCACTGCAGCAACGGCAGGATCAGGCTTCACCGGGGGGACGCCCAACCACGACCGGAGCGTGATATAGGCGAAGAAGAACACCGATGAAGCGAGAATAAACGTGACCAGACGACGTTCCACGATCAGTCCCAGTTCTAGCGGGGATGAAGCAAAGCAAGGCTGCGGCACAACCTTTGGCTGATTTCGCACTTGGCAGAGATCAGCTCACAAACCCGTATTCTGCCCACCAAAGCAAATTTTGGGAAGGTGGAAGCCACACCTAAGCAGGCTACTTTTGCCGTTAAACCACTACAGCGAGGTGCCGACACAAAAAAATCACCCCATGGTTGATGGGGTGATTTCACGTGTTGCTCGTCATGACTGCCTAACCGTCAGGGTCGCGTAGCGACTTCCAAAGGTGGAACAACCCCAAGATAAGCCATCATATCGCTGATTTCCTGGAGCGTCAGATCATCCAGCAAACCACTCGGCATGATGCTGCTGTTGCTCGGCAAGATCTGATCGATTTCTTTTTCCTCGATCACAACAACTTGGTTATTGGCGTCTCGCAGTTCCATACTCTCGTCACTGCGTTGACTGACCAAACCGGTCAGCACGCGGCGATCGAGGGTTAAAATCCGCTTGCTCGCGTATTGATCGCTGACAACATGAGCTGGGAACAAAATGGACTCCAAAATCTCACGCTTCGTGAAACGTCTTCCGATGCCTGAAAGTGATGGACCGATGGCGTCACCGTAGTTCCCAAACTGGTGACACTGTGCACATTTCGCTTTGGTAAATGCAGTCCGACCATGAGCGGGGTCACCAAAACGTCCTTTATCGCTATCCATGTACTCCACGAGTTGCTCAAAATCCCAACGTGAATCGGCGGGATCAGGAAGCTCTGCAGGCACTCGATCGGGATTTGCTTTGGCGTACCATTTTTGCCATGGCCTCATTGAACTCGAAGCCTTTTCTGGTTGTTGCATTCCGGTCCAATGCTCCAATAAGGATTCGACATCCTCGAAACTTGAACCTTTCTTTTCAGCTCGAACTCCGAGCAAAATCAGCTGTCGAATAGCCATTGGATCATCAGTGGCAACATCAACAGAAGCCAAAGCCTTAATCACCTCAGAAGCTGTTTGATCTTCCAGGACGTTCAAACTTCGCACCAAGTAGTCCCAGTTATCGCCATCAGGTTTTTGAGCCAAAGCCATCGCAACCACAGCACGACGTTCTGGCTCAGTTCGCCAAAGCCCTCGCAGGTAAGCACTTGATTCTTCATCCTCAGCCGTTGCGAACATCGCAACGATGCCTGTCCGCAATCTTCTTTCAATGTCACCCGGTTTTGGATTGGCAATCAGTTCGCGGTCCAATTTACGAAGCACTTGTGCAGTCGAAGCATCAATGGGTCGTGGTAAACGATAAATAGCGGCAAGAGCAGCGTTGCGCCAAACGGCCCCCTGCTCGAGGATCGCAATGACATCCTGATCAGAGAGTGTTTTGGCAAAATCCCTAGTCGCGTTCATCAAATACATCGACAAAGCGTTCGACTTTGCCTCGTTCGCTGCGTTCTCGTAATACTTCAAAATCTGGAAGCGTTGCTCGGCAGTCCAGTCATTTGAAAGAAACTGCAGGCACATGGCAACCAAAGTACGATCCTGCTCCGGATCATCGCCCGCGATGTATTCCAATGCTCTCTCAGCTACCTCGTCAGCTTGCAGATAGGCTGCCAAGCGAATCAATTCGTGGTTCATGCGTGCATCGCCCGCTGGAAACTCCTCAGCGATCTGATTTCGCAGAGGAACCACTTTGTCAGGGGAGATTTTCCCACGATGCAGGGCAACCTGACATAAGCGAAGCGTATCAACAAAATCTGCATCACTCAGAAAATCGGCCATCATTGCACTGCTACGATTGAGAACTTCCATGCAGGTCTCAGTTGTTGGATCTGCGTTGACCAAGGCCAGCATACCCACCAGCGAAATACGAGGATCAGCGGCGTCAAGAACCTCTTTACGCCAATCCTCAACAGGCATTCTTTCGAGCAAGCGTCGTGCAACGAACACAAGTGACCGATCCTCTTCGGCGAGCAACGGCAGCACGTCCTCAGCCGTCTCTGGTAAAGCACCACTCCTGAGAATCGCTTCACAAGCTGCACGCTGAACACGTGGATCGCTGTCCGATAGCATTTCCACAAGACGCGTCTTGCTTTGTTCGTCAGGGTGAAGGCCCATCAAATAAGCCGCTTTTGCACGCACCAATTCGTTGCCTGCTTCGCTCAGCTCGAGAACCAAGTCCTCACTGGGAACCGGCCCAAACAGTTGCATCAAATCCATGGCACGGACTCGGTATTGGGCTGGATTATCTTTGCTGTAGGCAACTCCAGCGACCAACTGGCCCCAGCTATTCCCCAACTCTCGTTTAATGGAAGCAATCTCTTGACGAGCCCACGCGGACTCCAACTGAGGCTGCCTGACTGCTGCGGCAATACCCGTTCCAAGATTCTTCATGCGATCGGGAATGTCACCTTTATAGACGACACGATAAACGCCACCGGCGGTGCCTCGACCGCCTGTGCAAAAATACATTCCTCCGTCCGGACCAACATCAAGATCAGTGACGTTGAGCGGCTGCCCTTTCAGGAACACTTCGCTATCCGCAATGAACCCAGCTCCTCTTGGCTTCAAGCGAACATTAAGTATCCGTCCTTCAGACCAATCAGCAAGAAACATCGATTTGTGATAGCGAGCCGGGAACATATAATGCTCGTAACAAACAGCCCCCGTCGGACTGCCTTTTCCTGTTTCAAGCAGATTCGGCAAGCGGTCGTAGTAGTACTCTGGCCACTTTGCCCAGCCAGTACGCCAACCAAACTCGCCCGCCTCTGTGACATCAAACAGGGCTGTCGGCCTGTACCACACGGTATCAACGTCTGACTCCATGTCGGCGTCGTGGACGAACAAACCACCATTGGGATGGAACACAAGATCGTAAGCATTTCGAATTCCGCCAGCGACGCGTTCAACCACTGAGCCATCAGCGTTAGTACGAATCACAGTTCCGCCAGGTGCTTTGATACCAAGACCATGGCCGGCTGGATCCTCGTAGCGGGGGAGCAGATCTCCCTCATAAGTCTCGGGCAACGTCTCACCGGGGCCACTTTTGCCTGCATAACGAGTGTGACTTCCAAGCACGACGTAAATCATCCCATCAGGCCCCAAGCGAATTCCGTGAGGCCCGTGCTCACCGCCATTGCCTTTGAATTTCACGATTGCCTTGACTTGTTCCAGCGTGCCGTTCCGATCAACGTCGGTCAATCGATAAAGCGCCGCTCCTTCAGGACCGTCACCGGTAACGAATACTTCCCCATTAAGAGCAAGAATTCCCTGACATGATTTGACCTTGTCGCAATAAGTACGAACTTGCTCCGGAATGCCGTCTTCATCTTGATCAAAAACCAGTAACAAAGGCCCATCTTCCTGAGACAGAATGATATGACCAAATTCGTTGAAGGTCATCGCAATGATCGAACCCACTTGTTCATCGCTCAGAACTCTTTGAACTCCAAACCCTTTCTGAATCTGAAATCGCTCGCGTTGCTCTGTCTGCTTTTCAGCTACCACATCCACGTCGCGATCCCATGGCACGGTGTCACCAAGTTTGCCAAACGCAGCTGCGGAACCCCACAGACGATCGTTGAACATGACGGTCTCCCACAGTGGACTCTCGTCTGTGCTTGTGCGCCAGGAAGGGCTGCTGCTGAACGTGTACCACTTATCAGCACCCTCGGGGCGGATGGAAACCCGTGCAGCCATCGCTGCCGTGCTCCCATGCGTATTGACAACCCGGACGGCAATAACATTGCGGCCAATCCCCAAATAATCGGTGATGTCATAATCCTGCATTTGGCGGGCAGAACTGCCCCGACCAATCAGTTTGCCGTTCACGAAGACTTCGTATTCATCGTCGGCTGCGATTTCGATTCGCCCCGCCGCCTGCGTACGCAAGTTGATTGGCTTACGGAACAAACAGACTTCACCTTGGGGGACTTCAACGCCCAGACGGCTGCCGTTTTTCCAAATCCACTGAGCCTCCTCAGCAGAAACCTCAGAAACATGAGCGACCACGCAGATCGCAACAACAAACAATAAAAATAGTGAGCGGATAGGGCCGTCCATGGCAATATTCATTCAAACGGAGGAACGTAGGGGTCCACTGAACTGCGGCAGATTAGGTCCGAGCCCCACTTGGACGCAAGATTGATCCTGAGATTGAGCCCTCCCTGCATAAGGTGACTGCACACCGCCCACCGGAGAATCCCACCCGCTTGATGACGACACTTTCGTCTGCCGCCACCATCGACGAGCAACTCATGCAGAACATAAAAGACGAAAAAAACGAGAAAAACAGAAGAAAACCGCCCTCGAAGCGTTCGGCCTTCGGGACGCGCACAGCACCACAAACGACGGTCTCTCATTGACAGCTGAAGAAATGACAAATGCTTGCAAACAGACAAAAAAAGTCAGGAGAGTTCAGGAGTAATCCTCGATCTACGCCCCAAGAACGGGGTGCGTAAGCCTTCGGCCTACAAGAAGGGCGGCGTGTCATACCGCCACCGCGCAACGTGGGAATTAAAATCGGCGAATTACATGGCACTCCGGCTTTCCAGCCTATCACTTGTTTCGTTCATTTCAGCAATGCATCTGAAAAGATTTGGTAAGTTCGCAACTACTGCATCGCGGGACGACGCAAGAACCAGTCATGAAACGCAAACATGGATTTCTCATGACCTAATCAGCCCGTGTGCCGCTGCAGATCAGCCAAGGCAGCAATGCTTTAGTGACAGAGTGCTTTGCTACAAAGTTGCAGCACAGACGCTGCAGCACCGTGTCGTTGACACAGACAACCGTTAGCGTCTACCCCATGGTGACTGCGAAACAAACCTCACACTTGTTTCTTGCCAACTGCCGGACTTGAACGTGTGAGGGTTTCCAACCTACGATTCGCTCGAACCACTTTTCAATCAGAGATGCTGAAGAGTACTCACCTATTTTCAGCGTGATTAACAGGCCGACAAAATCGCTTTGACGATGCTTCACGATATTTTCGATGGTTGTCAGCGTCTGATCAGGCCGGACATTCGAATCCACCAATAGCCACTTTGCGCCTCGGAACTGCCGCCGAGGCAAATCACCTCCGCGTGCACGAATGTGCTGAAAGTTCCGATGTTGGTCGATCCGCGGGTCCATTTCTGCAGGATCGATACCGATGACTCTCAGTCCAAGTTCAAGCAATCTCCCACAAGCACCGCCGGGCGCACTGCCGATTTCGACGGCTAAGTCGCCCGGTTGCATGTCAAACCCGCTCCAAGTGATCGACTCTGCTGCCTTGTAATAAGCTCGCGAGATGGGTTCATTCAAAGGTTGTATCGGTTGCACAGCACCAGGCCAGCGTGTGGGCCAAACAGTTGCTTGATGGAGTCCCATGAACCAATGGGATGGTTCGACCAGCACGAGGTCCAAAACCCGATCACCAGGTTGGGCAATCCGGTTTGGGGCATCACACTTGAGCCATACTTCCTTCAGCCCAGAATAGACAGCCTCAGCCACCACTGCTGAGACTTCATCCGCTCCCGGCTCAAAACCAAACCGACCGATGGGCAATCGATCTTTGGGCCAGACATGAAGTTGGTCAAACTTCCGGCCATTTGGATCATTCTCGGCGAGTTTTGATGCTAACTCGGCCACCATTGCATTAGCCTGCGTTCCACGTACCTGCCCCAAAGAACGCGAGGCAGTGCGGACAAAAACGCCTTCTGGCAGAGGAACATCCAGATCATTCTTGGCAGTGACAAAACCAGGCCTCGAAAAGGCCAACCGCCAACCCTGCTCAGCCATTTCCGCTTTCACCACCTGCTCAGCGCCACAGGCACACGACAACATTGCGAACGTTGGCTTCATCATGGCTTGACCTCTTCAAATTCCGTTTGACGATATTTCATCAGGCGAGCTTCAACACCCGGTATCAGGCGACAGGCATTCTCAAAATAGAGTTTCTGCAAAACGGCTTCTGGCAGATTCAAACCATGAATTTTCCACATACCCTGAGGTGGAGGAACCTTTTCACTGTAGGCAAAAGATTCATCCTCTGTTTCAAAAAAACGCCAGTTGATATGCAAGCGAGCTTCAGGCCATGGCCCGTCTGTTCCAAACAGAATGCGATCTGAATGTTGCATAAAAAACTTCCGCGCCGTGAACGGTTGCCGCCCAAGTTCAGAGATTCTGGATGCGGTTTCGATGTACAAGTTAGGGTATTTGCCGAGCCATTCACTAACGACCTCGAGATCTTCGGAATGATTCGCGACGTGTGCTCCAATAAACTTTGTTTTCGGATGTCTGCCAATCACACGGTTTCTAGCTTCCAGCAATTCATCACGAGACGGAAATTTTTCGCCGTGAAAGCTCCAGTCAGGATGCCGACTCAGTTCTTCCCAACGCTCATTGGTTTCATCAATCGGTTCAAAAAAAGCAGCAGGATCTGCAGTATGAACAATGACCGGTATGCCGAGTTCCCCACACGCCTGCCAGATCGGATCAAATCTTGCGTCATCCACTTTGATTAGTGAGCCATCCGGATTTTTATATTCCAGACCAAAACGCTTGAATAACTTCAGTCCACTGACGCCGCTTTCAACCGCCGCGACTAGTTCTTTTGCGGTCCGTTCTGCAAAGCCCGCACGATGGCATGCCCAGCTTGCCGGATTTTCCTCTGTGCCATCACCACGCCAGTCCACATTCGCGAAGACAACAAAACGATCTTTGTATTTGCTCCAGAGGAATTTCAGATGTTCTTCCAGGCGTCCGTTCAGACTACCGTCCAACGACACGCTGACAGCAATCCTGTTACGATCCATGACTGCAACGTAATCATCGAGAGCCTGTTGACTACTCCGCAACTTATAGAAAAAGTGCGTGTGAACATCGACCACAGGGAACGCTGCCCTGGTTCGAGGATGTTCTGCAACTTTCAACTGCATCCGAGGCCGAAAGTTTTTTAACAGCAGTTCGCGTCCTTCGCGGCCGTCAAGAGGCTCAGAGACGGAGGAATCTTGAGCTACAACTGCGCCCTGAACGATGAGAAACAGTGCCAAAACCGCTTTAAATCTCAGTTGCAATATTTTCGCTACAATAAGCATGGGGAACACCTCGGATAAATCGCACTGTTTTTTTTAACATTGCAGGCAGGGTGACAGCAGGTTTGTTCTTCGCTTCAACACATCGCAGGAATCAACAGCAGGCGTGAACAACGACTCACAGGACCCTACCGAACACCAAACATTGGGCGGTCAAGCGACCAGCAAGAAACTATCAATGGAGGCGACAACGCCACCCGCTGATGTTCCTGGCTATCGTCTCACGCAATTTCTCGGAGCAGGGGCATTCGGACAAGTTTGGGTCGGCCGCGATCTAAACACCGGCCGCGATGTTGCCGTCAAATTTTACCTGCACCGGGGCGGTGTCAACTGGTCGCTGCTCAGCCGCGAAGTCAAGAACTTAGTGCAAATGTCGGCTGACCGATATGTGGTACAGGTGCTGGAAGTCGGCTGGGACGTCGACCCACCGTTCTATGTCATGGAATTGGTACGCGGAGGATCGTTGGAAGACCTGCTGAAAGTTCGCCAGCATTTGCCAACGGATCAAGCAGTTGAAATGTTCCGCAAAATGTGCATTGGCTTAGACCACTGCCACTCCAAGGGTGTTCTGCACTGCGACTTGAAGCCTGCAAATATTCTATTGGGTGACGAGGATGAGCCACGTCTGGCAGACTTTGGCCAAAGTCGCCTATCCAGTGACCAGACTCCGGCACTGGGAACCCTGTTCTACATGGCTCCAGAGCAAGCAGACCTCACGTCATCACCTGATGTGCGTTGGGACGTTTATGCCATGGGTGCCATTCTGTATCGCATGCTAACTGGCAATGCCCCTCACCGAGACGATTCCTTCGTCCAACAACTTGACACTGCCGGTTCGCTCAAAACACGACTTCAGCGGTATCGCGAATCGATTGTTTCCAGCCCACCGCCTGAAGCTCATTTCGAGTGCCCCGGGGTCGATCGTACTCTGGCAAGAATCGTTTCAAAGTGTTTGAACGCCAAGCCACAAGACCGTTACTCCAACGCACAGCAAATTTTGCAGGATCTCGCACGTCGTGATGCCGCGCGTGCGAAACGGCCATTGATGTTACTTGGAATCGTGGGCCCCCTGCTGGTGCTACTGGCCACTTGTTTCTTCGGGTACCGCAGCATCGCTAAGGCCACAGAGAGCACACTCGTTGCTCTCCGCACGGAAGCTAAAGGCAGCAATGAACTCGCCGCGACATTTGCCGCAAAGACACTGGAAAATGAAATCGACCGATATTTCCAAGTGACAAAGAATGAGGCCCACCGCCCTGTATTCCTTGATCAGTTAGAGACCACACTGGAAACAGAAAAAGTCGTGACTGCACTTCAACAAATTGCAGCCATGGGAACTCCGGCCCAAACACATGGTTCAACGGTGCCGCGCGCCAACCTTTTGGAACTCGAACAGCAAAACAAGTTAAATACACTGCTTCAAATCCAACTAGCACGTTACACCAAGCCAGATGCCAACTCACGTCAACCGAGACTGGCAAGCATGTTTGTGACCGATAACCATGGCACGATCATTGGAATTGCTTACCAAAACACGGATGAAATCAAACCGGAGGAGAACAGCGTTGGCAAAAACTTCAGCTACCGCACCTACTTTCATGGCGGAAGCATCGACAAACCCAAACAAACCACCCGAATTTCCGAATCAAGACCAATCACTTCCACACACCTGTCTGCAGCGTTTCAAAGCACAGCAACCGGACTTTGGAAAGTTGCAATCAGCACGCCTCTTTATCTTTCGGACGAACATTCTCAACCTGATGCCATATTCGTTACCACTGTAAACCTTGGAGATATTGAGTTACTACAGACTGAAGGAGCTTCCGATCAGATCGCCGTATTAGTGGAATCCCGTGAAGACCGTGCAGAGGGCACGATTCTTCAGCATCCACTCATGGATGCCCGACGCAACGCAGGAGCAAAACCAGGTAAAAAGAAGTACCAAATCGACAGGCACGTAATGCGTGACCTACTTACTGGCCAAATCGAAATTTATAAAGATCCACTCGCAGATAACACTGGGTTAGCCAAAGGCTACAACGGAGATTGGATCGCGTCCGTGCACCCAGTGAAACTGCCTCTCGATGAGGACGATGAAGAGACCCCATTCGACAAGTCAACCGAGCGGGAAGCCCTGGACCCGCCGCCTCCGCCCACCGAACTGCCTGAGGGGTCAGTCCGCGAGACCGACGAACAGATCACAGACTTAGTGGTACTTGTTCAATACCGCCTCGAGACAGTAAACACCCCTGTTTTCGAAATGCAGTCCGCACTAATCCGCGAAGGGGTACTCGCAATCATCTCAATTTTGGCCGTCACTTTGACACTCTGGTTCTTTGTTCAGCGGGTCGGTCGGCCATACCGTGAATCGCGTGGACGGCTGGAAGATTCCATGAGTAACAACAGCAACAAGACGGTTGCCGACAACCCTGCCAAGACAATCACACTCCATTAGCACGCCACCGACCCAAGTCGGCAGGCAAAAGTCAAATCTCTATTCATCAGATGGAAAAATCAACCCATTCTGCGGCGTGATCTGCCATCAATTGGAATGACGCCTTAACTGCTCGGCTTATTGATCACATTTCGTAACATCTGCCCCGTTAGAGCACGACGGCAAGCCTCAGCACCTTTACGACGCATATCAGCCAGGCCTTCTTCGCAGTAAAAGGCCGAATGGGGATTTATGATGAGGCGTTCATGTGCGGGATGATCCGAATCACGCCAGGCCAGCAACAGAGGATTCTGCGGACTCGGCGGCTCCTCGGCAATCACATCAATCGCAGCTCCTGCAAGCCGTCCTTCCTTGATCGCTGGGGGGATTGCTGCTGTATCAACGACATCACCCCGCGAGGTGTTGACCAGATAGCTCCCCATTGGTAGCCAACCAAGCGTCTCAGAATTAATCATATGGCGTGAATGCTCATTCAGCGGACAGTGCAAACTCAACACAAACGATTCACCCATCAGTTCCTGTAACGACTCCACGCGTTTCACACCGATCGCCTTGTCGTACCCATCTGGCTTGAATGGATCATAGAAGCGAACATCCATCCCCATCGCCAGGGCACGCCTGGCAGTCGCAGTACCTATTCTTCCCAAGCCAACGATGCCAAAAACACGTCCCCGCTGCCGATAAAGCGGAGGAGCCACATGATACATCCAGGGATCGGGCTGTGAACGCATTCGAAGGTTGTACAAATTGATTCCCCGAGTAAGCGCAAGGGCCATCCCGATAGCAGAATCAGCGACTTCTTCAGTTCCATAGTCGGGCACATTTGCGACAGGGATCCCGCGTTGCCCTGCAAGAACGTGGTCCACATTATCAAAGCCAACCCCACACCGAACAATCAACTTACAACACTCAAGCCGCTGAATTGTCTCAGCAGACAGAGCCAAGTTGTGATAAAGCATCACAGCATCAGCTGTATCAATTTTCCCATGTAGCTCACTTTCATCATACGCATCATGCGCCTCAACCGTAGCGACGCCGTCCAGAACTTCACGCTCGATCTCCAAGGAATCATTGATAAAATCAGTGATTACAACGCGTGGTTTTTCAATTGCCATTTTTAATAATATCCTTCGATCTATTAGCTGCTTGTTCAAATCGCCCCAGTCAAACCGTGGGACCAACGGTCCAGGGTACGAATTCATGGTCGCCAAATCCCTGCATTTCACTGCACGTCTGCTGTCCGCTCGCAACACGCAAAGCAAATTCGAAAAACTCATCACCAACAGACTGCAAATCCCGCCCCTCAAGGACAGACCCCGCATTCAGGTCCATATCTTCGCGCATGCGATGGAAGAGGTTGGAGTTAGTGGCAATCTTGATCACAGGCGTCGGCTTACATCCATAACAACTGCCACGCCCCGTGGTGAACATGACTAGATTCGCGCCGCCGGCGACTTTCCCTGTCACGCTCGCCGGATCAAACCCTGGCGAGTCCATCACAACCAGACCATGTGCATTCATTTTCTCACCGTACTCGAACACCGCCTCCAACGCGGTACCACCACTCTTTGATACGGCACCGAGTGATTTTTCTGTTATCGTGGTCAGGCCGCCAGCTTTGTTGCCAACCGATGGATTGTTATCGATTTGCCCACCATATCGGCCCACATATTCTTTCCACCACTCAATTCGATCCAGCAGTTTCTTGGCCACCTCCTTGGATCGACTGCGTCGAACCAGCAGTTGCTCGGCACCGTAAAGCTCGGTTGTTTCCGAGATGACCGAAAGCCCACCACAAGCAACAATTCGATCGGAGACAACGCCGACAGCAGGATTAGCAGTCAAACCTGAGTAACCATCACTGCCTCCGCATTCGACAGCCAGACTTAAATACGACGCGTCAACAGTCTCTCGTTCAAATTGATTCGCCCGCTCCAAAACCTGCTCGAGCAAGGCATCGGCTTTTTCGATGGTCTGCCGGGTTCCCCCTTCAGTTTGCATCGTCAACATGGGAATGCCACCGTCTCGGGTCAGTTGCGTGCCATCTGGAGCATGTAATGAAACGACACCATGGTGCTGCTGCAGATATCCTCCCGTTGTTTGCTCACAACCCAGGCCGACAATCAAACAACCCCCGACATTGGGATGTTTCGCGTAACCTGCCAAAACGCGGCCAAGCATTTGGTGCTTGAGACCGTTGTATTCGAGAGCACACCCGGTGGTGTGAGTCACGGCAAAAACACCGTCCACATGAGGCCAGCGTTGCATTCGCTCTTGCGTAAAACGGGAAACCACTTGATGGCAAACCGTTGCGCTGCAATTCACAGTTGACACAACGGCAACGTAATTCCGGGTGCCAACGCGTCCGTCAGGCCGGCAAAATCCCTCGAATGTCCGAGAAATCCGCTCAGGCGACGGCGGTGGATTGATTTCGCTCAGATCATCTGAAACGACATGATGATCGGTCAAATTTTGTGTGTGAACGTGGTCCCCGGAACGGATCTCGTTTGTGACCAGCCCGATGGGCTGCCCATATTTCACGATAGAATCACCTACCTTGGCTCCACTGACGGCAATCTTGTGACCGGCAGGAATGTCATGGGCAACAATCAGATTGTGCCCCCCCAATTCAATCGCTTCCCCGCGTTTGAGCGGTTTCGTTGCAACAGCGACATTATCAGCAGGGTCAAGTCTGATCAGCCCGGAGTTTTCTGTTGCCTGGTTCATTTTTGTTCCACGTTGCATCTTCTTTTTGGAGCGGAAAAGTGGTCGAAACCGACTTCGAACGGGTAAGTTTTGAGAATGATCGTAAAAACTTCGAGCGAGGACGTCTTGCCCATGGTTCCTGACCTCAATGCTGGTGCTTATATTTCCATCATCGCAAATCTGTACGAAGCGACCCAACAGCTAAGAATCATTCGATGAAGATCCACGAATATCAGGGCAAAGAGTTATTCCGCCAAGCTGGTGTGCCAGTCTTGGAGGGAATTGTAGCCACTACACCGGAGGAAGCCGTCGCTGCCTACGAAAAACTTGGAGGCGCCATAGCGGTAGTGAAATCTCAAATTCACGCCGGTGGGCGAGGAAAAGGCACCGTCCGGGACAACCCAGACCAAAAAGGCGTGGTGGTTTGCAAGAGCAGCGACGAAGTAAAAGCCGCCGCTGCAGGTTTACTTGGAAAGACGCTGGTCACGATCCAGACTGGCCCCGAGGGCAAGACCGTCAATCAAGTGTTTGTCGAAGCGGGCTGCGACATCGCAAGAGAATTGTATCTCGGCATTGTCTTGGACCGCGCCTCCTCAAAGCCCGTATTAATGGCCAGTACGGAAGGTGGCGTTGAGATTGAGAAGGTCGCCGAGGAAACGCCCGAATTGATTTTCAAGGAACATTTTGATCCGGCAATCGGCTTGGAAGGCTTCCAAGTTCGGAAACTTTGCAAAAAGTTGGGGATCACTGGCCACGCTGCGAAGGCAGCCGCCCGCTTCATGCCCGCCATCTGCCGATTTTTTGTCGACTACGATTGCTCCCTGACGGAAATTAATCCACTGGTCATCACGGGTGATGATCAGATGATCGCGTTGGATGCGAAAATCACCTTCGATGGCAATGCCCTGTTCCGCCACAAAGACCTGCTGGAACTGCGAGACCTGTCTGAAGAGGAGCCCAGTGAGGTAAGGGCCAGTGAGTCTGGCCTCAGTTACGTCAAACTGGAGGGCAACATCGGCTGCCTCGTCAATGGTGCCGGACTGGCGATGTCAACAATGGACATCATCAAGTATCACGGTGGACAACCTGCCAACTTCCTTGATGTCGGAGGCGGGGCAAACGCCGCACAAGTAACAGAAGCATTTCGAATTCTGTTATCCGACCCCAACTGCAAGGGTGTTCTAGTCAACATATTCGGTGGCATCGCTCGGTGTACGACCATCGCAGCCGCACTGATCGAGGCCAGCCAGACTGTAGGTTTCACTGTGCCACTGGTAGTACGACTGGAAGGTACCGAAGTCGAAGAAGGGCGAAAAATGCTGGCGGACAGCGATGTCGACATCATTAGCGCCACTGACATCACCGACGCAGCGAAAAAGATCGTTGCAGCAGTTGGCTAAGTGAACACAACACTTCGTTGTGACCACAAGTAATAACAAGACACTCCGAATCAACTCCCATTTTTCACTAAACGATTCGAACATGAGCATTCTGGTTGACGGCAATACGAAAGTCATTTGTCAGGGCATTACAGGCAACGCAGGCACCTTCCATTCACTCGGATGCCGAGATTATGGAACGCAAATGGTTGGCGGTGTCACACCGGGCAAGGGTGGCCAAAACGTTGAGGGGATCCCTGTTTTCGATACGGTCGAAGAGGCTGTAGAGCAGACTGGTGCCGACGCGACCATGATCTTCGTTCCTCCTCCGTTCACTGCCGATGCCATCCTTGAAGCAGTTGACGCTGGCATCAAAGTCATTGCTGCGATCACGGAGGGAGTTCCAGTTCTGGACATGGTCCGAGTCTACGAAAAAGTACGAGCAAGCGGCTCAGTTTTGATCGGGCCGAACTGCCCTGGGCTGATCACGCCTGGTTCATGCAAAATCGGGATTATGCCCGGCTACATCCACAACCCCGGCAAAGTCGGAGTCATGAGCCGCAGTGGCACGCTGACCTACGAAGCGGTGTGGCAAACAAGCAATCTTGGTCTGGGTCAAAGCACCTGCGTTGGACTTGGAGGCGACCCGATCGTTGGCACGAGCTTCATCGATCTACTTGCCCGCTATCAAGAAGATCCACAAACTGAAGCGATCCTGATGATTGGCGAGATTGGTGGTTCAGCAGAAGAAGAAGCAGCCGCTTTTGCCAAGGCAAACGTGACCAAGCCCGTTGCCGCCTTTATCGCTGGCCGTACGGCTCCGCCAGGCAAACGCATGGGCCACGCAGGGGCCATTATCAGCGGCGGAAAAGGGACAGCCGAGGAAAAAGTTGCTGCCCTCGAAGATGCTGGCATTGTTGTCGCCCCAACACCTGCAGATATGGGCGATGCCGTGGTTAAGGCCATAGCAAAATGCTAGCCGTGACACCGTCTGCTGCCCCCACTCACGGGGACTCACTCCGCACTGACTGAAAACCAGTGCATGAATGCATCCATCGCAGTGCGCACACGCCCAAGGCACGCAGTGCACGCACTACCGGGGCATGGAATGCAGCAAGCGACCTCTTATCCGGTTGCTGTGAGACCGCAACAACGACACGGTTGCAGTTGCCCCAAACCAGGTAGCGACGGAATTGGTTCCCAACATACCCGTCGACTACGCTTCATCTGATTGCAATGAACGCGTAATAGGCCATCAGTCCACCGCGGACCGTCCACAAGCCAGTTCGTATCCAATTACTGTTGACCAACCGGCGATAAATGGCCTCATCAAAACCACTGAGTAATTGAGTGTGGCAAGGAATCTGCAACACGACGGTGGAGAGCCAGATTAGCCCGATCAAGGCAAGACCAACGATAGCAGCCCCGCGTGGAAAACTGTCGGGTGCTGAGAACAGTAACAACACGGCGGTAGCCAACTCAAACAGCATGGGCACGCCAACAATCGGAGTGATGAGTCGGTTGTGGTCTGCCTCATACTGCTGAAATTGCTCAAGCCCTACGCGGTCGAACATGTTGTAATGCACAATCTGTACCATCCAGATCAGGCCAACCATGTACCAAGTCGCAATCAGGTTCACTACAAAAAGAGCTGATCCATTCATTCTGTCGACTCAAGTTTTTCCCGGCCAAGGCTGTATTTCAGAAATTGTGTCAAGTCATTGAAGCGAAATCTGTAGCCGGACTCCGTTAGTTTGCTCGGCTTTACTCGCGTACTGGACAATAGCAATGCATCTGCCATTTCGCCCATCGCCGCCCGCAATGCGAACGCAGGGGCCGGAAAGAGTGCCGGCCGGCCAATTACACTCCCCAATGTTTTTGCAAATCCTGCATTAGTAATCGGATCGCTCGAAACAAAGTTCACCGGCCCTGACAAGGAGGATTCAGCAATCGCGTGATAAATCGCGCCGAGCACATCGTCTAATGCGATCCAACTCCACCACTGCCTTCCGTTACCAAGTGAACCTCCTGCAAATTTCGCTGGAGTCAGCATTTTTTGCAACGCGCCACCTTTGGGTGAAAGCACCAAACCAAAACGAGCATTGACAACGCGAATCCCTGCATCAACTGCGGGCTGACAGGCACTTTCCCATTCGCGGGCAACATCAGCTAGAAAGTCATCTCCCAAGTCCGATGACTCATCAAGTAGTTCGCCACCACGACTACCGTAGATACCTGTTGCTGAAGCGCAAATCAGCACCTGAGGCCTCGGATCAAGCTTCGCTAATGATTCGCACAGCGAGCGAGTCTTCTGCACGCGACTTTCCCGGATTTGACGCTTGGTCTCGTCGGTCCATCGCCCTGACGCAATCGGCTTGCCGGCTAGGTGAACAACTACGTCGGCATCTGCTAATTTCTCTGCCTCACCTGACCACGCCGCGATCGTGCCTGGACCCGAACCCGCGTCTCCGCTGGCCTTACGGACGATCGGAATCACTTCATGTCCGAGTAGCGTCAGCAGTGCTCCAAGTTGCTTCCCAACCAATCCCGTACTGCCCGAAATGGCAACACGCTTCAATCCCAGAGGGTGATCAGCCTGTAGAGTCAAATCATCACGAGTGACACGATGCCGATAGGCAAACATCGACTCGATTTTTCCGAGTGCGATCTTGCTTCCTAGCAGGCTACCAATCGCACCAAACGGCACCTCAAACCCAATTTCATCAGTCAGCGATGAATGCTCACCAACGGTCTCGAATTGATGTCGGTGACGCCACTGGGCAAACGGCCCAGAGAGTTGAGTGTCGGCAAACAGACGTGGAGGCTCATAAACCGTGTGCTGAGCAACCCACCGTATCGGCACACCGAAGGCGGATGTTTTCAGCACCACCTCGCTACCAACGGCGAGACTGTTGTCCGATCTCTCCACTTCAACAGATTCCCACGGAGGTACCAATCTTTGCAAAGCCCCCGGGCGTTCGTGGTACGCAAATGCATCTTCCACCGATACCGGGAGTGGGGAGGATGCTACATATTTCATGACTTACTCATATGTGTGAGTTCTCGCGACTTTCACGTGCGGGTATTATTGCCTTGGGTCAAGCAATTCAAATCTGCCCGTCATTTATTCCAATGGCCGAAACGATTTTTCTTTTCGGCAGGTGCCCTCTGCTCCTTGGCATCCAGTGTGGAAATCCCCTCGCTATACAACATTTCCCCGCTATAGCCGTCATAAAACGTGACAACCACCTGAGGCTCATCGTAGGCCACGAATTGATACCCAGACCCTGCCGGTCGCCCAGCCTTGACGATGTTGTTGACCGAGATCACCGAATAAACGGTATGCCGTTGCCGCAGATAATGCACATTGTCGGGATAGCCCCCCAGCCATTTGATCTTGATAGTGCGTCCTTCACTATCAAACCAACCTCCCAAAGGAGGTAAACCTGCCGTCCCAATAGGGTGATTGGCAGAATTCACGGGTGACACAAGAAACTCCCAAACATTGTCGGTGATCTGAGCTGCCACAGGATGATGCACATCCCCGGTAAGTAACAATACAGGCTTCTCGATTTGATCCAACACCTTTGTCAGCTCTTCACGCTCATGTACATAGCCACAATAACCATCTCCTTTCGATTCAGTGCTCTCGCCTCGCATGTGATAAGCGCTGTGGTAGATGAACCATGGATCGGGTGAGACCACGAATAAAAATTCGGCATCACTCCTGGTCACCGTTTCAATGAACCACTTTTTCTGCACATCACCCAAAACATGTCGGTCTTCATCTTGAGCATACGCGACCCCCTTGAACTTGCTTCTTTCACCTCTTGTATCAAGAAAAACAAAGTGGCAATTCCCCACAACTTTGTCGAAGTAGTGATGAGTGCCGATGCTGTAGGGAGCCCGGCCAGCAACTTTTGCAGCTGGCTCAATTTGCAAGTGAGTCGCATCAATGACCCGCTTCACCCGATAGACGCCTGAGTTCTTTCCGCCACGGGTCCCGACAGGTGGCTTGGCAGCCCCCTTCATGTACGGACCAATATGCAATGTGCTGACCTGACCCAAATCCAACTTGCTGAAATCAGCCTGAGAATCGTGCAGGACATTGGAATTCTTCTCCAAATCCCCTGTCCCGAACCGCACCGGCATTCGCTGCTCATGATCACCGTTCGCCCAGTCAGCATAGTACTGCCAGACACGGATCGCGGGATCACGCACAAGGTAGTTACCATCCCCCAGTCCAACCTCCCCGCTGCCATCAATGTTATCGGTCACCTCATGATCGTTGTACATCGTCAACATCGGCACGTAACGCAATAAGCGATTGAGAGAACGCCCGCGTTCCAGATAGAGTTTGTAATTGTTCTGTATCCCAGCCGCCGTGCCGTCAAGTGTCTCTTCGTAGCTGTAGTCCCCGTTCACAATATGAAACGAAACACGATCTCGATGTTTTTCCCAAATCGTATTGAAGGCGGGCGGGTTTGGATAAATCCCGTACGTTTTGCCAGGCGATCGCTGCCGCTGACAAGCACCAATTGAGAAACTGAAATTGAACTTACCCTGAGGATTGAACGAATGAGCATAACTATGCTTACCCGGTAGAGTTCGAAACGTGGGCCATGGATCCTTAAATTCGGATCGCAAGTCGATGATCTCACCGTCAACACGAATGGCGTACGCGTATTCCGTATTGGGAAGCAAATCACCAACCTCAACAAATCCAGTAAAGTCCTCGGCAGACAAAGTTCGCCCAAGGTATACCTCAGCGTTTTCAAACGGTGGACGATGAGGACGAACCAAAACTTCAAACTCAAGCTCCGATTCAGCTCGTAACCAGATGCGGACTGAATCCTCTGTGACATCGCCAAGCACCGGTCCGTGCGTCACGGCCGTGCTCTGACGCGGAACAACATGATTCGCCACCGGATCGGGCCAACTCAAATCCTGTGCCCCAGCAATCACAGGCAAGCAAACAAAAACACTCAAGATCGATTTCATCAATGCCTCAATCCTCACTCTCTGTCGTACATCTCTTTACCAGAACCTCGCTGCTGCACAGCCTAGACACCACATCATGGCCACTTTATCAGGTTAGGCCTTCGCAGGAACAATCCTGCATCTGAACAAAACAACCAAGCGTCTTCCCAACAGCGTGAAACGGACGTCGCGTTTGCCCAGTTCTCTGTAGACTCGTAACAATACACTAAAGATGGATTGCACGAGCCATGAAGGCAAGAACTGAGAACGCGAGTACAAACGGCGTTATGCACAATGCTAATCTCAGCCCGACACCACCGCTGTCAACAATGAAGATCCGAATCATCCAACGACTAGCTGTCAAGAATTGCCTTGATGGGCTTTCCTTCACTACGTTTCATGGGACGCCCGATCGGCGTCTCCAATTCTTCTTCGAAGTCAACATCTAACGCGGTCAAAATGGTTGCATGCAGGTCACCTACCGTTACCGGATCTACGATGTCAGCCATTGGCTTGTCAGGATCAAGTGTTGGTTTTCCGGCAGTCTCACCATGCACCGCGCCCCTGCGAATTCCGCAGCCTGCCAGGAGAACAGAAAAACCGTGCGGCCAATGATCACGCCCCTCAGCGGGATTAATCGTGGGCGTACGTCCGAATTCTCCTCCGCACACAACGAGCGTTGAATCGAGCAGGTCCCGCTCCTCAAGACGCTTCAAGAGCGCCGACAGCGCTGGGTCAAGTTTGTCACATGCAGATGACTGCAACGAGTGATTCGTGATGTGGGAGTCCCAACCACCAAGTGAAACCTCAACACAGCGGGCCCCCACTTCAATTAGGCGTGAGGCTGCCAGCGCGCCACGGCCGAATGCACTATCACCAAACGATTCCCGCACCTCTTTTGGCTCAGATGAGACTTCAAACGCGTCCAACTGCTGACTGGACATCATTCGCATCGCACCATCAGTCACGGTGCGGTGTAGCGTCCTTGTTTTTTCCAACTGCTGCAGCCGTCCTCTTTGAAATTCACTCTCTACAACATCATAAAGATCAGCGATTCGCTGTTGGAAACGAGGCTCGGGCACGGAACGCCGTATATCGGGGACTGGCTGAGCAGGATCGTAGATTTTGAACGCATCGTACCCCGCACCCAAATACCCCCCACGACCCGGAAAGCCACTTGGCACGATTGAAATATGGCGTGGAATATCGGCCCCACCCTGATCTGCGTGACACAACACAGCACCCACAGAGGGATGCTTCAAGGTAGGATCGGGGCGATAACCTGTCTTGATGTTGTAGACCGCACGTTCGTGATCGCCTTCTTTACTTGTGACACTGCGGATTAGCGATGCTAGATGCATCTGCTCAGCGGTCTGCGGTAGCAGGTCAGAAATTTTCAATCCTTTGACAGATGTATTGATCGACGATGAATCTCCACCATACATCCCACCGGGATGTGGATCAAAAGTTTCCAGTTGGCTGGGACCTCCCTGCAACCACAGCAGGATAACGCTCTTCGGCTTCGCTGTATCCGTCAGTCCCTGCTCATCCGCCCACGCCAATCTCCGGGCGATGGCAGACATCATCAGGCCTCCACCGCCAGCTCCCAGCAGCGTACGACGCGACAGATGAACCCGCGGATCACAAAAGGGATCGCGATTGAGCTGGTCATTTACAGTCATGGGAAGAGCCTCAGCATTCCTGTTAATCAATGATTCCACGCCAGTTCACTGCTATTCAACAAGACCCAGACGAGATCCTCTGTCGCCTTTTCCGCATTATCTGAGCAGTCAATCCTCGAAACGAAATGTTTCTTCTCAGACGGTGTTGGATAACGATTGAGCGCAGACAAATACAACAGGTCCACAATCTGCGAAGTGTCATTCGCAAACATCCGGACGTGCGCCGATGCATTTAACAGCGGATTTGATTCTACCAAATCACGTAAAAGCTTACCGTTCATCATCAGCAGTCGCTGTGTAATGGTAATGCTTTCACTAGTAAATTCATCTTCACCGATGTCGCCATACTGCGTGACGAAATCGTTCGTACCCGTCAGGGTCTGCAACTGTAGAAAGAGTGATGATTCACGATCAGTCGTTTTAATTCTTGCCGCCTGTATGATGGCACCTGCTACCTGCTCGGGGCGAAGGCGAACAAGTGGGAAGACAGCAAAATTTTGCTCATGTTCCGAATTGATTTCAAAGTCCGCTCTACTATCAGCTCGAAACGCTTCGGATGCAGCAATCACGCGGATCAGTCTTCGCAAATCGAAACCATGTGCAACAAAATCTCGCGCCAACAAATCCATCATCGGGTGACACGGCTCATCGAGAGGTAAGTTATCGACTGATTCACCCATCGATCGCCCAAACATCAACGCCCAAACGTGACTGACAGTCGCACGTGCCGCCTGAATATTTTCTGGATGCGTAACCCAAGCCGCTAAACGTGCACGCGGCTTGCCCTTTTCGGGTAACAGTTCTGGCAAGAAAGGAACCGCAACCTGCACATCCGTTTCTTCGGCGTCATTGAGGTACTTGTAGGCGTATTCGACTTCACCATCACGCACCCCCTGCAACCCATTGGTCTTTGCACTGGTGAAGAAGGCAGCAAGCTGATGAAAATCCTGCTGCGTACCTTCTCGCAAATCCGACTCCTCACCAAGGTTCACATTACCTAAGAAATCGTTGTGACATTGAAGACAATCAATCCGTAACCCAAGGAAGACTCGCGAGGTGCGAGCTGCCAGTCGGATGGGGTCCGCCTTTCCGTCATTGCTGTCGAAAGTAGCTGTCAAAAAATTTACCTGTGGCTTGTCGGTCCAAAGTCCTTCAGCAGTCAGAAGTTCGCGAACCATACGATCGTAACGCTGATTTGACGCAAACACTTCTGCCAGCCAAATTCGAAACCTGCGTCGACGATAAACGATGAATTGCCCACCATCTGTGCCGACAAGAAATCTGGTCCAACGTTCAGCCCAATAATGATGAAAGCGTTGATCGGTTAGCAGATTTTCCAAGTGCGTACGTTCCCGCTTTGACTCTTCGATCTTCTCAAGACTTCGGATCTCCTCCAATGACAAGCCGTTACCAACCAGAGCAAGCGATAGCCGGCGACAAATCGTCAGCCAGTCAGCTGGCTCGGCATAATCCAAACTGAGACTAGCCAACCGTTGCTGGCGTTCGACGTCGATCTCTTCAACTGAGGAACGAAGCGATTCCTGAATTCGATGGACTGCAGACATCGGATCAGAATCGACTACGTGAGAGCCGTTCATTGTCGCATCGGGGGAAGCATTTAGCTTTGACTGGCGAGTTCCCGACAAGCCTCCCACCAAGTATCCAAAAGCAAGCAGCACCAACAACCCAAACCAACTCCAACGGAGGCTAGTGGTCGCGCCATCACGAAGCTTGCTCATCAGTGATGATTCCCGATTGCGAGTACGACCACAAGTAGAAAGAAGTAGATTCTGCCAAGAGGGACGCTTGCCTGATTAGCCGTCTCAAACGAACTCACTGACAACCCGATCTCATTAGCATAGCAGCATGAGAGCATTTTTCCAACGAAGTCGCCGCTATGAGCGTTTGCTACGGATCCACTCTGGACGTTGCTACGGAACAGCATTACGACGGAGCATCGGCAAGAAACACGCCACCTACGACGGGCGCAGAGCCACCAGGCAAGGCCTGCCCCTGCACTGGCTAACCGATGGTCTGCCTGACGGGGACCCGGGCGCCACCGGAATCCAGTGACTGCGTGATGGCATCGAGTATCAAATGTGTATCAATCGCATTCTGCTGCCACTCAGTTAACGCCTGCTCACCGACCAACCGAGCAATCATCAGACGCTCCTGGCATCCTTCAAACTCATGCCCTTCCACTAGCCCCGACGCATCATGAATCCAACATCGCGTGGCTCGCTCGGGCCAAGGACGGGTAAAATCATCACAGATCAGTGACGCGGCACTTCCAGCAACTTCAAACCATTTGCGTGTCGCTGTATCGTAGCCGCACGAAATAGTTGCAGTCACGCCACTCCCCAACCAAAGCATCGCAGTCAAACGCTGAGGGACGTTTTCACGAATCACGACGTCAGCAGAAACTTCCAGAGGCATTCCAAGACTCGCAAAGCGAACCAAACCGCACGCGTACCAACCGAGGTCCAAAATACAGCCTCCACCCAGCGAAGCATCCAGTCGGTGGTCATCCGACTGAAAAGGCTGATAAAACGAAACAGCAGCACTTATATGTCCGATGTCGCCCAACCTGCCGCTACGAATCCAGTCACGAAACGATTCGGTTCTCGGATGGTGCAACCACCCTGTTGCATCCAACCACCGCACACCTCCACTTCGACAGGCCACATCGATCGAGACAGCTTGATCGGCAGTCAGTGCCAATGGCTTTTCACAGAGAACATGCAAACCACTCTCCGCAGCGGCGATTGCCCACTCAGCGTGCATAGAGGGAGGCAAAGAAATGTAGACGGCGTCGACATCTTCCCTCTGCAATAAAGCCTCGTAGCCCTCCACCGCGTTCGCGATTCCATACTGGTTAGCGTACCAACTTGCTCGATCTCTCGCCCGACTTGCAATCGCGGTCACCGTCACGTTATCGGTTGACTGCAGGTCAGCGACCAACCGACGCGTGATTCGCCCGGTACCGATCACCCCAAATCGAGTTTTCGATGATTGCTTAGCTTGAAGAGATTGATTAGACATGAAGAAGTAGATGGGTCATGAAGTGGGGAGGGCTCGATACGGTCACTCGCAACAAAAAAGAACGATTCACTCGTGTTTACAATGGCCAGTTTCAACGCGGAGCTACGAAGCCGCATTTGCGATCAGTGGATCGAACCATTCCGCCAAGTCGTAGACCAACTCGTAGCCGAGATAACCAGCGACGAGCGCGATTGCAAGCGAACTCGTCCACAACGCGATGTCATAAGTGCGGGTAGGTACCATCCGAGAAGTAACACGACGATAGCGGAAGTACAAAGCCGCGAACACCACAATCACGAGGATAACGACCGTCGGCAGGCCTCCCAACACCACCATCAAAGCAGGTTTTTCAAAAAACAGAAACAGGCTTGCCCAAACCGCAGGAATGACCCATGCGCAGAGAGCAATGTAAAAACGTCGCGTCTTTTCATCGCCAAAATCGAATATACCAATTCGTGCAAACGCATCTGCGAACATTCGTGTCCAAGCGGCAAGTGCCGCAAACAGTGTCGAATAAAGCACAACGAAGGCCCCAACAACAAACAGCGAACGCGCCCAGGGCCCAAGAGAGTCGGTATACATGGTCCCCAAAGTGCTGATCAATTCCGTGCTTTCAGGGACCATCTCCTGACGATGCAAAATGGCTGCACCAAGAAGAAAAAACATCACGGTCATCAGTGTATAAGCAAGCATCGCCAGTAGCGCATCAAGGTACATGATGCGTATCCAGCCTCTTGCTCTGCTGTCCCACTCTTCCGAATCATTTCGTGGCCCTGCGTAAGAAGCGTACCCCTTTTCGAGTAGCCAATAGTTATACGCCATGATTTCATCACCCCCGACCCCAGTGATTCCGAAGGCACCGATGGCAATCAAAACAATGGCTTCGGGAGGGAAGCGGGGAATCAGCCCCGAAGCAAATTCATTGATAGAGATTGCAAAATCGGTTGTTTGCAAGGCGCACAAAGAAGCAATCGTAAATAACGTGAATAAGCCAATCATGATCAAGGAAGCTTTCTCAATCAGTTGGTAGTACCCTCGAAAAACCAACAGAGACACTGACACCGCGACAAGATAGGTAAACAAACTGAACATCAGAAAATTGTCTTCCGGGTTCAGTCCAGGGACAAACTCGGCGCACGCTAACACGACTCCACCGACGATTCCCCCCAACTGAAACATTTTGCCGAACATCAGCAGCAGCCAAAGCCATATCGACCAATTTGCTTTCCCGATCCGCGGTCCAGGAAGGCTATTGAGTGAAGCCATCGTTGATTCACCCGAGCAGATCGCGTGCTTACCAAATTCAATTTGCACGGTGACTTTGACCAGACAGCTGAAAATGATAAACCACATCAGCATGAACCCCGCCTCGGCCCCAACGATGGTCGTGGCAATCAATTCACCTGATCCAACAATTGAAGCAGACAGGATAAAGCCAGGACCGAGATACCGCAGACTTCCCCAAATATTGGTGGGAGGCTCGCGTATTCCAGCCTCATTGCGACTATACGGGTCGCGAGGCGAACTGCTGCCGGGTGCCCCCACTTGGCCCAGCTCGCTGGAGGGTGCTTCCGCAATAATTTCCTGGGGTTGGTTGCTGGAGAAGTTTGGCAAGGGCATGCACTATGTTTCTGAAAGGGACATGATTTCTTGAAGGGACATGACTCGGAAGGCTAATTTTACGTCATCCAAGCGTTGGCGGGGGCGGCTGGGCAGGAACGCTGTATCAAATGCAAAACCAAGCCTACGGACAAAAATACAAATTGGAGTCGATCTACCATGCCCACAGCTGAAAATCCTCACTGCAGTAACTGGCAATGCAAGTCAGTGTCAAACGTTCGGGTGTTTCGGGGCGTTGAGAGTGATTTCTGGGAACTCTTCCAGATTTTCTTTTTTCGAGTAACCATCCGGTAGTCATTTGCATCCGTTGCAAATAGAGGCAGTTGCAGACGATAATGCTGGGACAAGGATCTCATCACGAAGCCTCTGAAATCACCTCTGCCGTATGGCCTCACCTGCCGCACTTGATACCACGATCGCGGTGGTAACGCCTGAAAACATCGCCTTCGATTACCAGTTGGCGGGTCCTTTCCGACGTTTGCCCGCTTATCTGATCGACCTCGGTGTCCGATGGGGCGTGATTATTATCGTCGTGATTTGCCTGTCAGTCGCTGGTTTGCTGGCTAGTTTTTCGGGTTCCAGTTCGTTCGTGATCGCCAGCGGATTCATCCTCTACTTTTTAATCAGCTGGTTTTACGGCACCGTTCTCGAGACATACTTCAACGGTCGGACCATTGGTAAATGGGCGTGTGGCATTCGAGTCATTGACACTGACGGACGCCCTATCAGCGGAAAGCGGGCCATGCTGAGGAACTTGCTGCGTATTGCGGATCTGGCACCCCCAGTTGTTATCAGTTCATTTGCAAACGAAGCCTTTCCAATTTATGTCCCCACGGGGATGGTTGGCTTGTTAACCATGGTATGCACTCGCCGCATGCAACGTCTCGGTGATCTCGCTGCGGGCACCATGGTGATTGTTGACGAACGTGGTTGGCGACTACCTGTGGCAAAGGTTGATGACCCGCGTGTCCCTGCTTTGGCATCATTTTTTCCCGGTGATTACCGCGTTAGCCGCAGCATGGCCAAGGCACTAGCAATTTACGCTGAGCGGAGACATTATCTAACCCCCGCCCGCCGCCGCGAAATCGCTCGCCACCTTGCAATCCCGTTGATTGACCGCTTCGAGTTTCGGGCCGACATCGACCCCGATCTTTTAATGTACGCACTTTACTACCAGGTTTACCTTTCAGATCCGTCAGATGAAATCGCAGACTTGGGACCGCTCGCTGGCTTCAGTCCGCTCCGCCGTGATCAGAACAAACCACAAGGGCTGGTAGGTGATACGGCAAATCCCATTTCACCTGCTGTCAACGGTCCCCCCCCTGGCACAGCCAGCGTCAGACCAACCCCCGGGTCTGAAAGTCACGTTCCCGACACCTCTCTACTGGGAAAACCGCTGCCTCGCCCTCAAACCGGCGTTAGCCAACCTAAAGGCGAACAACCACCCAACTCACTGCAGGCAGTACCTCGCCGGGAGGAGCAAAGATGAACGTAGCGAAACTTCTTGAAAAACGGCGAGTGCAATGGTCCGAACTTGAAAGACTTTGCGACGCGATGGAAATGCGGGGGCGAACAGACAAATCGGGCTTCAAGCATCACCAAGGCGCACAGGGAATCGCAAGATTTTCGACTCTTTACCGAGCAGCCTGCGCTGACCTTGCTTTAGCAGACACCTATCAATTACCACCTGGCACCGTCACCTACCTGCATCGCTTAGTGGCGCGGGCTCATAACCAACTGTACAGAGCAAACAAATTTGAGCCCCAAAGCTGGTCGACCATCATTTTCGAAACTGCTCCGCAACAGATTTTTTCCGATCCTTGCGTGCGGGTCGCGACTATTGTTTTTTTTGGTCTGTTTGCATTAGCCATGTATCTGGGTCGCAACGATACGCTGATCCCGGGATTTGCTGACCGCATGGTTGGGACCGAACAACTGTCTCAACTTGAAGATGCTTATGAAGCACCTCTTGCAGGATCCCTTGATCATTACGTCTCCATGTCCGGTTTTTACATCATGCACAATACCGGGATCGGCCTGCGTTGTTTTGCTTATGGAATTCTTTTGATCCCGTGCCTCATCTCCCTTGCGTACAACGCACTGGCCTTAGGAACCATGTTTGGCTATATGGCTCGTCCAGATGTAGTGGGTGGAGACAATTTTTTTGAGTTCGTTACTGCGCACGGGCCTTTCGAACTGACTGCCATCGCGTTAGCTGCGGCAGCGGGGTTACGCATCGGCATCGGCCTGTTCTACACCGGAGGCTTGGCACGTACGGAATCGATTCGTGTGAACGCCTTGAAAGCTGTACCTGTGATGGCAGCATCAGCCCTCCTTTTTACGCTGGCCGCCTTCACGGAAGGCTTTATTTCGCCGAGCCCTCTACCCTATGTCATCAAGGCTGTCTGGTCCGTGTTTTCGTCTGGACTGATTAGCTTCTACATCGTCGTGCTTGGCTTCCCCCGAGAAGCAGGCGAGTTTGCATCTCAGTTGCAAGCAGGAGAGCCAACGGATGCAGCTTGACCAAACTCATGTGGTGATCCGCCTGCGCAAATTCACCGAAATTGGTGACCTGTCGCTCATCATGATGCGGCGCTACCCCGAAGCCTTGCTGGTTGGATTTGGTGCAGGCGCAATTGGCTGGGCAATTACGAACATGCTCCTGCTCGGTTGGATTCCTTGGGAGGAGTCGATATATGGGCTGGACGATGAGGCAGCGTTTGGCGAAATCTCACGATACGTGATTTGGATGACGCTCCTGGTTATCCTACAAACACCTGCAGCAGGTGTTTTTGCAACCCTCTATCTTGGGCAAGCCGTCTTTGAAAAGCGGCCCACATGGAAGTACGTCACTTCCGAGGTAAAACGTCAATTCAAGCAATGGTTTTGGGTCTTGGGAATCCGTCGCCTGGCAGTACCAACCATGATCCTGCTGGCTTTTCGCTGGGGGCAGCCCGCCTCTGGTTTTTGGGACATCTTCATCCCGATAGTCATTCTACTGTGGGCTATGGTGATACGGGGTAATCGTCCATTCGCACCGGAGATTCTTTTGCTGGAACAATGCCCGTTACGAGGTTCATCGGAATCTGTAATCACGATGGCCAAACGCTCGAAATCACTTCATGGTCCAATGAGTAGCGAACTCACTGGTCGTTTTGTCTCTGTTTCACTCCTATTGGTCGGCATCACTTTGAGCTGCTTTTACACGCTCATTTGGTTTCGTGGTATCACGCTGGGATACTGGAATTTCATGAACTTGACGGTCCTGCTTGTTTTCTTTCCACTGGCTCTATGGCTTGTTGCGGGCGCGAGCGTGATCATTCGATTATTGAACTATTTGGATACCAGGATTCGACTCGAAGGGTGGGAAGTTGAATTGTCGGTGCGTGCAGAATCACTGCGGCAATTTGGAAATGAGGATCCTGCCAGCACCGCTCCCCCATCCCAAAAAAGTAAAGCTCCGGAAACGGCGGGGGCAAATCGATGAAAGCCATGGCAAAAACACATGCAAGCCCCTTGTGCTGCTCACGAATGCACCTGACCTTTCTGCAGGTCATTTTATTCTCTTCACTCGCTGTTGGTCAGCAAGCCAACGATATTGAAAACTCTCCCGTCACTGACGCGTTACGTACGACGGTTTGGTTTGACGCGGAGAAGAACAGCCTAAAACCGGTGGATGTCGAACCACGAACAGACGATTCACTGAACCGAAATAGTCGTTGGTTACCAAAGCCACCGCCGGTAAAAAGTAATCAAGCCCCTAATCCTAACCCACTTCCTCAGCAGACCACTGGCGGTACAGCGGTCCCCGGCACTGGGCTATTCAATACAGGCCTGTCGACGCTGAACCTTCTTGGATGGCTGACACTTGGAATCGTTGTGATAGCCGGCGTAGCACTAATTTTCTACGCCCTGTCCCGAGCTGAAGTACAAACCAAGAATATCGGAAAGGGTAGCCACAGGGTGCTCTCAGGAAAGATACCGGACGAACAAACGCTGGAACGAATGAAGCACCTACCCAAGGAATTACGACGGACGGACGTTAACCTGCGTTCAGAAGCTCAGCGGTTGATGCAAAACGCTCAATATGATCAGGCCATCATTCTGTTATTTGCACACCAGCTGCTACTGCTTGATCGCTATGGAATGCTGCGTCTGAACCGCGGAAAGACCAACCGCAAATACATTCGTGAAACACGCGCCACCAATGCACCAGTGGCAAATTGCCTTGAGTCTACCGTTGCATCGTTTGAACGCTCTTATTTTGGTCGCCACAAAGTCACTCGCAATGAGTTCGCAGAGACGTGGAGATTGAATGAGCAGCTCGAAACAAGGCTTGAAGAAACGCAGGGGGAAGCGGCATGAGGTCCAGCGTTCCCCAAATCCTGAAAACGATCATGTCGTGCGGTCTCTTGCTTGTGGTGGGCTGTTCAAAGTTTTCCGCAGACTACGGAAAAACAAGCGGCAACTCAGCGTATACAAGCATCAATGGCTACGGTACTTTTCGTGCAGCGATCAAGAACGCAGGATTTTCCGACCGCGAGATGAATCGACTCACGGACCGACTAAAGAAAAACACAGACCTCGTCGTCTGGGCTCCTCAAAACACAACCCCACTCAATACTGAAGCGGTTGCATGGATCGACTCTTGGCTGACACAACCAAATCGCACGCTGATTTACATTAGCCCCGACAGCGGGAGTGAAGTCGAATATTGGACGACAACCATGGCGTTGGCACCAGCTGAAAAACGGATGGAATACCGACGACGAGCTGCCACCAGCCAGACGCAACGCCGGCAAAATCGATTCAAAAACAGGAAACCACCCTCTTACGACTGGTTCACAATCAGCGAGTTATCGCAACCGGAGACCATCAAAGGCGTCGCAGGCCCTTGGGCCCCAAATGCTGCAAAAACATTCAACACAAACACCGAGGTCACCGGCACCATTGCACTTCCAGCGACACCGCTTGAATACGAGGTGAGCACTGCGTTGAGCCCCAAAGATGAGACAACAAATGTGCTGCTGGAAACAAACAAGAGCACGGCATATGTTGCTAAGGTTACCTCCAACAAATGGAATGGCTCACAAATTTTCGTGATCTCATCAGGCTCTCTGCTATCAAATTTCGGACTCACCCAAAGACCCAACCAGTTGTTAGCCGACAAGATCATCCAAGCAGCAGCATCCGCCAAGAACTCGAGCCTACGCGCCGGTTTCCTTAACAATAACGGCACACCGCTGACCGTAAGTGATGCAAGTAATGGAGCCCCCGTTCCTTCTGGGATGGAGTTCTTAACCGTTTGGCCGATCAGCCTACTTACCATGCATGGTATCTTCCTCGGCTTCGTCATCTGCCTGATGCTGCTACCCATTTTCGGACGGCCACGAAGAATTCTAAACGTCAACTCAGCAAACTTTGGCCATCACCTCGATGCCGTGGCATCATTAATGAACCGTGTGGGCGGCGAACGGTATGCTCGCACAAAGATCAGCGAATACATGAAACGCGTTCGTGGTGAAACCGCTGGTCCGTGGATTCTCAACGAAGCCCCCACCAACGCAGTCCAACCGGCGCAAAATCTGCGTCCCCGTCGACTGTCCGACAAAGCGGCATCAGAAGTGAATGCTGGGGAAACACAACAAGCCAAATCACAACCCAACGCAACTGAAACTCCTGAACCACCGATGTCTTCCGAAGGCAAAAGTGCACGAGAGACATCCCAACCTGATGGAAAAAAACTTGAGTAACACGCCCCCAGAAGCCAGTGGTGGTTCGACCTTGAACTCGGGCCAGACGACAGTGAAATCTGAAAAGTTTGCTCCTGTGCAAGCGCTTTATAAAGATATCGCTCAGGAAATCGGAAAGCTCTTTGTCGGGCAGGAAGAGTTGATTCTCGGTAGCCTGACGGCTCTTTTTGCTGGCGGGCATGTATTAATTGAATCGGTCCCTGGTCTCGGCAAAACATTGTTTGTCCGCACGATGGGGCGAGTACTGGGCTGTGAGTGCGGGCGAATTCAGTTCACTGCAGACCTCATGCCATCCGATATCACGGGTGCACCGGTTTATGACATGCAGAAATCGGAGTTCCGATTCCGAGCAGGACCTGTATTCACCCAGTTTCTACTGGCCGACGAGATCAACCGATCACCCGCCAAAACACATGCGGCATTACTCGAAATCATGCAGGAATTCAGAGTTACCATTGATGGCACCAGCCATGAAGTACCGAGACCCTTCCTGGTAATGGCAACGCAGAACCCGCTCGAGAGCGAAGGCACCTATAACCTCCCCGAAGCACAACTCGACAGGTTCATGTTCCTGCTCAAAGTTGAATACCCGACCGCAAATGAAGAAATTGAGATTCTGAAACTGCATAGCCAGCAGGTCGACTTGAACCAACGCTTGAATGATGAGGTAAACACAGTAACCTCGCCAACCCAATTACTGGAAATGATCGACTTGTGTTCTCAAGTCAGAATAGAGGACAGTCTGATTGATTACATCAATCGACTGGTGCGGGCAACGCGCACGTGGCCAGCCTTCCACATCGGCGCATCACCGCGAGCCGGACTCGCACTGATGCAATCAGCAAGGGTCCTGGCCGCATTCAGTGGACGTGACTTCGCAACCCCGGATGACGTAGTGGATATCACGCTACCCACATTGCGGCATCGTATCCAACTGACAGCAGAAGCAGAGATAGAAGGCCGCACCTGCGATGAAGAATTGGGGAACCTCATCCGGGGCATCGAAGTTCCTCGCGATTGAATCAAGTAAATCGACGGAAAGTGGCGGCTTGAAGCGACGCCTTTCAAAGCAGCAACAAGCCAACACAGCAGCCATGCTGGTGACTTTCGATGCTGATAAATTTCACCTGTTCGGTCGCAGACTGCAGTTTGCACAACTATCGCGATTCGAAACTGGGCAAGCTTTGCAATGCCCACTGACGTGCCATTTCAATCTTTTCACTTTGGGGGCCATGAAGCATCAAAAGGCCCTCAGCTCCACCAACAATGTGAAAAACAGCCTCGACTTCTTCCGCTGTGAGAAGATTTTTGGCTTGGTACATTCGAACTTCAGCCAGTGTTCGTAAAGATCGCGATTGGGGACTGCCGACCAGAGCCTCGACACGGCGTCGAGCAATTTCCGGGGTCAGAGCCGGCAATTCAGACACGGTTGCTGATCGATCGATGAAGCTGAACAGCGAACTCAGTTGTCCCATCACATAACCACGCTCAGTCTGGCGGCCAGCTCGCGTCACCTGCGCAGCTTCGACATTCGACATACCCTTGGAAACGATTTCCTGCTTGCCAGTAGCAACGTTCATGAGTCGGCAACGCGATACATTTTGCACGTTGTTATTGCGTCCAGCTTTCAGCACCACTTCAAAATGAAGCAGCAAGTCTACTTCTGCGGCTCTTGCGCTGGGTATCACATCTGCAATATTACCTTCCCCCAGAAAAATGATTCCTGGTTGCCACATTGCAATGGGCTCACCAGCATCCATCAACAATTCGTTCACAGCTCCACCGACAACATGTGACGAAGCGGCTGGTGCTGCCCCGT
Source organism: Rhodopirellula sp. (assembly GCA_003513555.1). Taxonomy (GTDB): domain Bacteria; phylum Planctomycetota; class Planctomycetia; order Pirellulales; family Pirellulaceae; genus Rubripirellula. The sequence goes on from DOPG01000290.1 coordinate 33,248, forward strand.
TACGACCAGCCCCATTATCGACTGGCGGCGGTGGTGCGGTCACGGTTGAGAAGAGCGGGCCAAACGCTCCACTTTGAAAACGTTTTTTGAATTCTTCACCTACCACATCTGCTACCAAGCCGAGATTTTTGTCAAAGACGGCACGTGCTTGGTCGCTCAACATTTTTCTCGATGGGATCGACGGGTTTGCAGGTCCAGCTGCTCCACCCTGTGGACGTCCCGAGCCTCGACCATAGCCTTGTTCCATGCCCATTTCGTCTTCCATGCCCTCATACATTCCATCGTCCATGCCCTCATACATTCCATCGTCCATGCCCTCATCCATACCTTCATCTTCGATTAACCCGCCGAGCGCACCTCCACCCGGAAAGCCGCCACCAGATCCACCAAAACCTCCACCGCCTCCCGGTGCACCAAAACCGCCACCACCGG
>DOPG01000290.1:33903-42300 GCA_003513555.1 Rhodopirellula sp.
CGCCACCACCGGGTGCACCAAAACCACCGCGATTACCTGGCCCAGAGGATGTGGCCCCTTCCTTAATCGGTTGAGCATCACCGGTGATATCACCACGAATCGCCAACGAAACACCCCATCGAATATTCCAAACAGGACGACGTAATAAAGCGTTGTACTTGACGGTCTGCAGGGCAACCAACGCATCGCGTTCTTCCACCGTCATATGCCCAAACATCAAGGCTAGGGCTAGGGGATGATTTCCAGCCTTGAACGCATCTTCGGCATCACGCCCGAGGAACGGTCCCGATTCAGCAACTGCCCCCTGAATGTTTGCAAACAGCGGAGAAAAACTAAGCTGGTCGCGCAAGGAAGCGAAAGGTGCACCATAAACAGCCATCGCATCGGCTTGCGGTGAAGACAACATGGCACGCGATCCAGCCCCACGCCCACCACCGCTGCCATAGCCACCGTCATCTCCATAACCGTAGCCGTCGTCGCCGACATCATCCATCATTTCGTCCATGTCTTCTTCGCTACCGTAACCTCGCCCCGAGCCGTAGCCCTCATCACCCATGTCGCCCTCGTCCATATCCTCGTCGCCTTCCATCATCTCCTCGCCATAGCCGGATCCACCGGCTTGCGGACTGCGTGGCCCCGACGGGGCTTGTGCTTGAACAGACCCGTTGGTGTAAGCCGAGATGGCGACACCCAGTAGAAACATGCAAAATGGCGAGTAAAAACGGCTATTGAGTGGTCCCAAGAGGCCGTTTACGTCATTGTTCGGGGTCACCGTTCGAAAAACAGACATGTGATTCGAGTCTCTGAGAGGAGGATATTTAGTAACTAGGAAGAACCTTCTGTCAGGCTTCAACGCCTAACAGGTGGCATTTTGGGCAAGAAATCTCGGTCTTCGCAACAGAAGTTCGTACCCACTGGAACCCTGCATGCGTATGATAGACGGTTCTCAGCTGAAAAGGGTTGCTTTTCTTATCAATCCACTGAGTGGAACCTTCCTCTCATTTTCTGAGATTTTCCCCAGCGGAAGGGAACTAGCCGCAGCATGATGCGTCAAAATAGCTAAGTCTAGATAGATTCCGCCTCTACAACCCACAGAAAACGATGGCCAAACCCGTCGCCAGACGCCAGAAACGGAGAAGCAATCGTCGCCGGCTGCTGGTTGAGCATTTGGGTGATCGTCGGGTTCTCGCGGCTATCACGGGGGCTATTTTCGAGGACTTGAATCACTCTTTTCAGTTCGACCAGGGCGATGCGAACGCTCCCCAACGTTTGGTTTACATCGACGCCAACCAAAACACCCAAATTGACGCCGGTGAACGGTATGCATTGGCCGACAACCAAGGCAATTATCGCTTCGACAACGTTCCCGATGGCGTGCATGAATTGCGTTTGTACAACGGGACCGATAGTCAGTTTCAAACAGTACCAATTTCTGCCACCCTCGAAGGGCCTGTTTCGAGCGTGACAGCAGGTAGTCAATTGGCCAGTAATGGCCGGACACCGCTTGCATTGACGAATCAGTCGATTGTCGTGGGTGAGCTTGATACTGGTGCGACCTCGGAGATCAGCTTTGGGGTCCAGCTGACAAGATTTCAATTCCTGCCCGATGGCAACCTGCTCGTCGTCGGGACTGGGGCCAACGGTGAAACCGCGTGGCAAGTCAATGCAGATGCAGGCACGAGCACCGCTGTCAATTTGGCTGAAACGGACATTCCGACGCCATGGACTGACATCGCAATCGATCCCTCCGGACGAGGTGTCCTGCTCGAGCCCACCATTTCCTCCGAAACAGGTGAAAGCGTTCTTGCGATCCGGAAGCTCGACGCAAGTAATGCCGAGGCAATTTCCGTGTCCGAGGTTTTGCAGACTATCCCAGCCGACGCCGAGGTCCTTACCTCCGATGGGACAAGAACTGTATTTGCTTGGGCCGACACGGGCGGGACACAATTATCTCTCTGGAGTAACGCAACAGCATCCTTCATCTCCAGTTCCGATGTCCTTGGTTCGTTGACTAGTGAACTGGTAGCTTTTGATGATGCTGCCGGGATCATCGCAGTGCGAACTGCCTCCGGAGGCGTCAGTATCTTCGACGCAGATGCCAACTTCGCACCGCTGTACACACTACCGGGAGCAAGTGGGCCGGTAGCGATCGATAGCTCCCGAGACCTGATGTTTTCCATCTCTTCGGGTGATGCCAAGCTGCAATTACGGAACCTTGGTGACGGAGCATTAATCGCGGACATGGCGATTGATCTCTCCGAGATCGGCCAAATCAGTCATCTTGCAGTCGGCGAAAGAACCGACACCATTACGGTCCTCGGCGTCGCAGGAATCACGGAAATCGCGCTCCGCCGAGCAGAGTCCCACAAGGTGACCGTGACGAACAACACGGATGTAGATGATGTGCTGTTCGGAATTGGTATCGAAGGATCCAACACAGCCCCTGCTTACGATCCTGCGGCTCCCATTTTCACCACAAAAGAGGACTCTGGTTTCCTGCGACTTGCTCCCGCCGCACTAGCGCACTCGAGCGACTCTGAGAACGATGAATACGTTGTTTTGCAGCGTGGTCCGGCCGGGAACGGTATCGCCGTGATCAGTGTTGATGGCATGTTCAGTTACTCTCCCAACCCTGACTTTAACGGCATCGACACCATCGATGTTTCCCTGCATGACGGACGCGATGTTGGTTTAATTAAAGCAGTGACAGTTATTGTTGAAGCAGTTCCCGATCCACCGTCTGGCATATCAGACGATCTTAACGACGTCCCTGAGAATCTGGGACCAGACGAAGTCATTGGTGACATTGAAGTAATCGACGCTGATGGTATCGGTGGCATGCCACACACCATTGTTGTTAACGATCCACGCTTCGTGATCAATAACGGAGAACTGATCTTTGTTGATGGAGACTTGGACTTCGAGACAGAACCAAGCATTTCTTTGACCATCTCCGCTACCGATGTTGAGACCGACACAACAATCGAACGCATTGTCTCGGTCACAGTGCTCGATGCCAATGATCCAATCGATGGTATTTCACCGACCACAGCTCAAGTCACTGAGAATAGCGAAGGTGCACTCATTTGTGCGATCCAGGTTTCTGATCCGGATGCCGACGACACGCATACCCTGACGGTGGATGATGGGAGATTCCGAGTTTCTAAGGGAAATCTTTATCTCGCAGAAGGTGTCTCGCTTGACTACGAGCAAACCTCAGTGATCATCGTCAACGTGACTGCCGTTGATTCTGGAGGTGAGACATTGACCGCGCCTATCCGAGTGACAGTAATTGACGTCGAAGAACAACCCGCCACGATTGCACTTTCCGGGCAAGACGTGATGGAATGGGTCAGGGGTGCTTCTGTCGGTTCTGTAAGTGTGGACGGAAAAACGGCAAGTGACAGATTCTCACTGTCAGTCAGTGATCCCAGATTTGAGATCTCTGGGCAACAACTGAAATTGCTTGACAACGAGATGCTGAGCCGAGACGAGCAGGACCAGATTTTCCTAACGGTCAGCGTTAGCGACACCTTGGCTGAGTTTGGACGCTTGGACAAGAATTTCATTGTTCAAGTTCTGCGAAATGCCGCGCCGAACCATAACCCCAACGATCCATATGATGTTGATGGCAATGGAAGAGAAACAACCGTAGACGCGCTCCACATTCTGAACTTCATCAACATCCATGGCCCCGGAAGTATCACTCCGGATATTGCTGACATGTATTACGACGTGAACGGGGACGGGCTCGTCACACCTTTGGATGCTCTTTTACTTCTCAATGAACTCAATCGCCGCGCAATGGGCGACACAGTGAGTAATGGTGAAGGCTCACCCGAGGGCGAGCGAGCATTACCAACAGATCCAGCCACAAGACAGGGGGAAGAAGAGACACTTTCAAAGCCCAATCTCACACTCCTGAGACCAAACGATTTACTGACACCGACCATTCCTCGAGACAGCAAATCGACTGGCACTGAGAATGTATCGACCGACTCGCCGTCTCAGTCCTACGCCGACCAGGTCGACCAAACACTACGCCTGCTATCAGATGAGGGCAACTGAGCAGACAAGGTCGACCATGCAAGAGAAGCGGCGTAGGCAGTGACATGAAAGAAGTGAACCGGTTTCTTCTATAACGTCATCCAGCTAGAAAATGCTGCATAGCGGTTTATGCCTGCCAGCCAAATGGTGAATGGACCGCCTCTAGACGCGCAAACTGATTGCCCCTTTTGCCCGTGGAAAGCCTTCCCCGCTGGCCGCCGAAATCGATGAACTTGCGAAGTCCGTTTCCAATGCAAATGGATGACTGTCTGAAATTTCATCATCCTATTCGCGAGTTTAGTTCGTGCGTGAGATCAACTCATGAAAGAATACACCAGTCAAGAACAGCAACGCGAACAACACATTGATTCGCCTCCCAAGCGAGAGTCAGATGCAACACTAAAATTCATCGCGTTCATCATACCAAGCACGGCTATTTGAATGACCGCGGTGAAGTCAGGACTGAACCCTATCAGTATCCAAACTGCCAACCGGCTCGGCATCAGTTGAGCGCTGCTCCCGCTGAGCCAATAATTTTTTCTGATATTGCGACTGGACGACATCCACCAAGATGAGCACTGCAAGCACAAAGTAGAACGTGCTCTTTGCCATCGGCGTGACGTGATGCCCTAACAGTTGAAGGTCTGCCATGTGTCCCCCTTCACTCACCAGCATCACCCCGACGATAAAGAGGATGAACAGGCCCAACACCTCATACATACGATTTTTCTTTAAAAATTCAGCGACAAAATCAGCGGCCCACATCATCAACAAACCGCTGAAAATAATCGCCACGGCCATGATCCAGAAATTCTCAGTCAGGGCCATCGCACTGAGGATGGAATCAAACGAAAAAACCAAATTCATGATCACAATCAAGACCACGGCTTTCTTAACCGATGTTCCTCCGGTTTTTCCGGGAGAGTTAGCAAGATCATCGATTGCCAACATGTGATAGATTTCCTTGACCGCCGTCCAAAGGATGAAAGCCCCACCAAACAGCACAATCAGACTGTGACCGCTCAAAGACATCAAAATAAAATCGTTCTCTGGTAAAGGAAACCCGGGCAAGGGCTCCTCGAGCAGTTTGACGAGATTGACAAGCACGAAAAGCAGAGCGATGCGAAATGCGATTGCTAAACCAATCCCCCAACGCCGTACCATTGACTGTCTGTCGGCCGGTACGCGTTTGCTCTCGATTGAAATGTAGAGCAGGTTATCAAAGCCAAGAACAGCCTGAAGCAGCACCAGCATGCCCAGAGTAAAAATGCCGGAAACGGACCAGAAGTCTTGTGTTTCGACTGACGCCTCGGATCCAGTATTGGAAGCCAATTCAGCCAGCAAGCTTGTTCCCTCAACAATTCCTGGTAGGTCAATTAGTTCCAACATCGCTTATTCTCCTAATCCAAATGCGACACAGATGCTCGCCATCGCGCAAAAACATCACGCCATGGCTTCGAAGATGCTTGTCAGAGTATGATGCGAGAAATTCCATACGACTACTAGACGAACCCTGATCCAGGCCATGAGACTGATGAAAAATGTCATTTCTTTTCTGCTCTTAAGCATCGCCATGCAACTCACAGGCCCCAGCGTGATCGCTGAGTCACCTCAGTACTACGAGATCCGCAGTTACCTGCTTGGTAAACGGGGCGATGCCGACGCGATTCACGAATATCTACGTGATGCCCTCCTGCCCGCAATGCACCGACAGGATGCTGGGCCAATCGGCGTATTTCAAAACGCAGACGAAGATGAGTCAGGCAGTCCACGCATTGTTGTTGTCATTCCTCATGAGACAGCGGATTCCATTCTCATCTGCAAAAAGAAATTGACAGAAGACGCAGAATATCAAAAGGCTGCCAAATCCTACCTGGCCCGGGGGCCAAAAAACTCTCCCTATGAACGAATCGAGAGCGAGTTATTAGTCGCGATGGACTGCATGCCACTGCTGGAAGTCCCCAAGAATCAGTTAAACAACCCGAACCGCGTTTTTGAGCTACGTGTCTATGAAAGTGCCAACGAACGACTGGGTGAACTGAAGGTCGATATGTTCAACAATGGTGAGGTACCGATCTTCCTTGACTGTGGCATCCAACCCATCTTCATCGGACAAGCGATCATCGGTCCCTTTACCCCCAATCTCAGCTATTTGACGACCTACCCCAGCGAAAAGGCCCGAATCGAAGCTTGGACAGCTTTTCGCTCCCACCCGGACTGGCAAGTCTTGAAAAAACTCTCCAAATACGCGGGTACTGTCAGTACGATTCACAAATATGTGATGGCACCCACCGATTATTCACAGATCTGATCGAAAAGATTTGAATTCTGACGAGGGATTGGTTGCGGACAGATGAGTCCTGTACGCATTACCCAGTCGTTAAACCCAATCTCATGCCACCTGAACGATCCGTAATTCCTCAGCCGCAGAGGCTGGGAATCGGTGCGATTTAGCGGTACGATTTGCCACATGACACCAATGATGAGGCAGTACCACGAAGCGAAAGCAGCATGCGGAGACGCATTGCTGTTTTTTCGCATGGGTGACTTCTACGAACTCTTTCTCGACGACGCCAAAGTCGCTGCAAAAATCCTGGGCCTTAATCTCACCAGCAGGGATAAAGACAGTGACAATCCCACGGCGATGGCAGGCTTCCCGCATCACCAACTCGACTCCTACCTGCAGAAGTTGATCAAGGCTGGTTTTCGAGCAGCTGTTTGCGAACAGGTCGAAGACCCCAAAACTGCCAAGGGTTTGGTCAAGCGAGAAGTCACCCGTATCGTCAGCGCAGGTACGCTGACTGACGACGGGCTTCTGACCCCCAACCAAGCCAACTATGTTGCTGCAGTCTGCCTGCAGCACGACAAACGTGGCGGGAAAGCCAACGAAGAGCCCCAAGTAGGAATCGCATGGGCGGAACTGTCTAGCGGCAGGTTTGAAGCCGGCACCTTTGCGAAGTCACGCATCGAAGATGAACTCGAGAGAATTGGACCTGCGGAAGTAATTTTTCGTGAAGATGATGTTCACTTCAGTCCTGACACAACCGCGCCTTGGTCATGGACTCCGCGTCCGGCATGGAGTTTTGCTGAAGATTCTGCCACCGAAACATTGTGCAAGCAGTTTTCAGTACACAATCTTGAAGGCTTCGGTTTTGAAACAACCGATGCGCCGGCAATCCGTGCTGCGGGAGGCGTGCTGACCTATCTTCAAGAGACACAACGGAGCGGTTTGGATCACTTTCAATCTCTTGCGTCCCACCGCCGCAGTGGCTTTCTTCAAATTGATGCAGCGACTCGACGAAGCCTTGAAATCACACGCACGCTGAGAAGCGGGTCCCGCGAAGGTTCACTCTTAGGCGTTATCGATCTCACATGCACACCGATGGGCTCGCGTTTACTGGCAGATTGGATTTCAGCTCCTCTGATTAACACAGCAGGGATCAACCAGCGTCTGGACGCTGTTGAAATGCTGTCGGCAGAAACAAGCTTCCGATCCGACACTCAAAAAACTTTGAACCAGACGTTTGACCTTACTCGCTTACTGGGTCGAATCGCGACAGGCAGAACTGGCCCGCGTGATCTTCAACAGGTTGCACGCACCCTTGCCAGCTTGCCCTTGCTAAAAGCCCAACTCGCCGGCAGACAACCTGAACGGCTTTGTTTTATCGACGCTCATTTGCATTTATGTCCTGACCTTCGCGAAAAACTTGAATCAGGACTTGCTGACGAATGCCCGCTGAGTGCTGCGGATGGAAATTTCATACGCGAAGGATTCGATACTGAACTTGATGAATTACGAACCCTCGCAAAGGGAGGCAAGGAATGGATTGCTGCCTACCAACGTGACCAGATGGAACAAACAGGAATTAGCAACCTGAAAGTTGGGTACAACAAAGTATTTGGGTATTACCTCGAAGCCACAAATGCACATCGCGACAAAGTTCCTGACTTCTATATCCGCAAGCAAACGCTGAAAAACTGCGAACGTTTCATCACCCCCGAGCTGAAAGAATACGAAGAGAAAGTCCTGGCTGCTGATGAAAAGGCATCAACGCGAGAACAGCTGCTATTCCAGCAACTTCGCGACCAGACGCACCGGCAGTTATCAACGCTGCAGGAAGTTGCCATGGCCATCGCGGAACTGGACGCATTGGCAGCACTGGGTGAAATTGCAAGCCGGAGAAGCTGGGTGCGGCCTAGCTTGAATGATGAATCGGTTTTACGAATCAATGGCGGACGTCACCCTGTACTTGACGTCACTTTACCGCAAGGTGAATTTGTTCCCAACGATTGCGTCCAATCACCCGAAACGGGAATGATCCTGCTGATTACCGGCCCCAACATGGCTGG
>DOPG01000271.1:0-4931 GCA_003513555.1 Rhodopirellula sp.
GGGGGGATGCGATCGGAGCTGTTCAAATCTTCGTGCTGGTTGCGGCTAACGCCGGTATTTTCAGAGTGAGTCGCCAGAATCGAGCCGGGCAGGATCGCTTCGGCCATCTGCGGAGGTGCAAAGGCGGCACCGGAAATCGCGTTGGCTGCACTCATTTGCAGGGCAGAATTCGTTGGTCCTGTCACATGGACTGGGGTGGTCGATGAGTCAGGAATCGCTTGGTAGCGACGGAACGGAAGTGCAGCGAGCGTGCCGCCAGAGACGATCAGAACGCCAAGTGTGAGAGTTCTCAAGGGAAGGGGTCCGGAGCTGGAGTGAGCGAAAATCGCCGCCACCGGGCCGAAAAAGCTGGGCGTAGGCGCGTCTACCAGCTTCGTCCATGAATGCTATGTCAAAATGCTTCGTGCATTAGAGGGATTCGGCAGATCTGATTAGTCAGCATCACGGGAATCACCGTTTTTTCTTTGCCCCCTGAATCGCTGGGCATCCGAACTGAAAAATCGTTAAACCTTCCCACCTTCGTTCTGCACCGTTTGACTGATAACATTTGCGGCAGCACCGCTCTGATTTACTCAATTTGATATGGACAGCCATGGAAGCCGGAATTGTTGGCTTGCCCAACGTTGGCAAGAGTACCCTGTTCAATGCTCTTACCAGCTCACAAGCAGCACAAAGCGAAAATTACCCGTTTTGCACGATTGAACCCAATGAGGGAATCGTCAACGTCCCTGATGAACGTCTCGGGCGGATTACAAAGTTCATAGTGCCCCAGAAAACCATTCCGGCGACCCTCAAGTTAGTCGACATTGCAGGGATTGTGAAAGGTGCCAGTGATGGCGAGGGGCTTGGGAATAAGTTTCTCAGTCACATCCGCCAAGTGGACGCCATTGTGCAGGTCGTACGCTGTTTCGAAGATCCTGATGTGATTCATGTTTCAGGTGAGGTTGATCCCATCGCGGATATCGAGATTATCGAAACAGAATTGATGTTGGCCGACATGCAAACGCTCGATAACGCACTCGGCAAAGCACAGCGAACGGCCCGCAGTGGTGACAAAGAGGCAAAGTTGAGGGTGGAGGTGATTGGGAAATGCAACCAGCATCTCGAGACGGACTCTCCGTTGAGAACTCTGCAGCTGAATGAAGCTGAAGCAGCAGCCATTTCCAGTTATGGCCTGATGACGGCAAAACCAGTGCTGTATGTCGCCAATGTCGGTGAGTTGGACCTGGAAGGCAAGGATCCATTGGTCCAACGTGTGCGCGATCACGCTGAAAATAGTGGTGCTCGTGTGGTGTGCGTGTGCGCCAAGCTTGAAGCAGAAATAGCAGAACTCGATGAACAGGATCGAGCCGAAATGCTGGCCGAGGCCGGGCTGGAATATCCTGCTCTCAGTCAGATCGCCCGCGAGGCCTATCATACCCTCGGCTTGCAGAGCTATTTTACTGCAGGTGAAAAAGAGGTTCGTGCATGGACAGTGCATGTGGGTGCTACCGCGCCGCAGGCTGCTGGCGTGATTCATACCGACTTTGAAAGAGGGTTCATTCGGGCCGAGGTTTATACCTTGGATGATTTGGAAATACACGAGAGTGAAAAAGAAATTCGACAAGCAGGTAAACTGCGTGTGGAAGGAAAAAACTACGTCATGCAGGATGGTGATATCTGCCATTTCCTGTTCAACGTTTAAGATTGCTAACGGACCTGTCCGCTACCGCGGCCCCGCCCTGAGTTGAAAACATTCGTTCCCCCCCTTTGAGGTTTTCATGAACAAGATGTTGATCCCGATTTTATTTGCCATTGGCACCGCTCTGTTCTGGGGTTGTTACGGTCCCACTATCGGAAATGCACAAACACCACGGGTTTATGGCAAGCCACTTTTGCCGCCCGAGGGTTGGACACCATTCAAGCCGTATGTATTCATCGGCATTGCTTATCTTGTGATTGCCGTCGCAGGGGGGCTGGTCATGATGAAGGTCAAAGGTGATAGCTTCAGTTTCACTGGGGCTCATTTCCCAACGATGAAATGGGGATTCCTTGCAGGTACACTGGGTGCTGCGGGAGCTCTTTGCTTGACGACTGCCATGATGACCAGTCGCGGAAATGCTTTGCTGGTCATGCCGATTGTGTTTGGAGGGGCCGTTTCGGTGACTGCGATCGTGTCAGTGATTCGATTGCATGACCTTAGCACTGTGAGTCCGTTGTTGTGGGTAGGCATGCTGGTTACCGTTGCCGGCGTTGTGACCGTTGCTATGAATACACCGCATGGACATGCACCCGCAAAACCAAAGGCAGAAGCAGCGGAAACAGCGGCGGGCAATTCGTCGAATGTCACACAGGCAGCGGTAAGCGACATTTCGCAAGAACCTCGGGAAACGTAGGTTACCGGATGGCTGAAGAGAACACTGATTCCATGGAACAGGTGCGCGCTATCGACACTGAGGTGACGCACGTTTGGATGATACGTACTTTCCTCAAGCACGCAGATGAGGCTGAGGATGACGAAGATTTGCGTGCGATCGTGCGTGACTTGTACGACTTTATCTTGGCAGTAGGACCCTTGGACGAAGTGGAAGACCCTGCGGTCTACTTAAAAATGGCCAAGAAAAAAGCATCGAAACTGCGTCGGGCAACGGAGTTGTACGAAGAGATTCAACCGGAGGTCAGTGGGCACACCAACTTTGTGATGGCGGCACGTTCGCTGAGAACGGCCGTCGATCGGATTCTTGCCGTCATCAAGTCGCGGTAGACCCGCTCTCAGAAAAGCTATTCCCGACCGGGTTGGTCGACACGAAATTGTATCAGTCGTTGGGAATCGACTTCGGTGACGTAGAGAGTCCGCCGATCGGGGCCACCAAAGCAAAGATTGCTGGGGCGTGTTCCCAGAACCCGAACCTCTTTCAGTATCTCACCGTTTGGTGTCATCTTGATCACAGTGCCTTTTCCGTGTCGAGTGATATACAGGTTGCCCTTGATGTCGCACCGCATTCCGTCGAATCCGTGATCGTCGAAATGACGTATCAGACGCTTGTTGCTCAGGTTGCCTTGGCTGCTGAGATCAAAGGCCCATACATTACGCTGCTTTGACTCATTGACGTACAGTGTTTTTCCATCTGGGCTGACTTCGATCCCATTCGTGGTTCCCATGTCCTGCGCAATCCGGGTGGCAGTTCCATCGTGGTCGATACGCCATAGTTGTCCCGTTCCTTCTTTCCAGTTTGGATCACTTGCGAACAGCGTTTTTCCATCTGGACTCAGTGCCAAATCGTTGGGTTGATTCATTGCGTCATGGTGCGCATGAACTGAGATGTTTTTGTTGTGTGGGTCAACACGCAGGATGTTGTGCCTCTTGTAGTCAGCAACAAAGAACGTTCCATCAGGAGCAAAGCGGATTCCATTTCCGATACTTCCCTGTGGCAATGTTACGAACAAGCTTGCTATGCCTTCCGGGGTAACTTTGCCAATCGTTCCCTGTTTCGAGAAGTTGACCGCAAAGACATTTCCAGCATGGTCACAGGCGGGACCTTCGATGCCGTTCGTGAAATCGTTGGGTCTGGTCAATACTCGTGGAGTCCAAAGAGGGTCTGGTGCATTAAAGACGATGTTACTGGACCCACCAAACTTGGCTGGTAAAGGCATCTGTGTCAGTTCCAAATCAGTCCCGGCGTTCATTTGCCAAGTGCCTGCCAGTGGGAAAGTATCGATTTGGTTTTCGATCAGAGGAGCTTCCAAAATCTGTTTCCCCTTGGTCCGAATGACCAGTAGATTGACATCATCTATCGTTACCGCGCTGCGAGGAACGAGGTATACCTGACTGTCGAGATGGTTGATACAGTTTTTTTGCTCGACCCCATTGATCCAAACACGGGCATCCTTCTGGTGCTGGACGCGGATACCGATGGTTGATTCCATGGGTTCCTTATTCGCACGGAACCATCTGTCAGGAATTCGAACGATACAGCGGAAAAAAAGTGATTTCTGCGGGGAAGTGTGAGCATTCTGCGCGGAAGAACCGGGGGTTGTGGCATCTTTGATTTCTACCAAGTGCCAGTGATCCGTTCTGTGTTCACGGCCGGATTTAGTTCGGCTGCCAGGATCTGGTGAGTCGTCTCCCTCAAATCGAAATGGTGTTCCGCCAATCCACTGATCGCTGGTCATGGTGGGGCACACGAAGCGTTCGACGTGTGAGATGACTCGCCGGGTTCCTTCGAAATGACTGACATAGGGCCAGCGGGCGGGGTTGTACATGGTGTCAGTCATGTCTCGCATCAACACGACATTTTTTCCATTTCTTGCCATCTGTCGCAGGCCGAATGGTCGTCCGAGGACACACATGTTGGTGTGAACCCCGGTCAGCACCACATTTTTGATCTGCTGCTTGGTCAGAATATTCCAGACCTCGTCACCACGGTCGCTGATATAGTCTTTTTGTGAGTCGATGGTGATTCCCGCATTTTGTCGTTGCCAAGGCATGTTGGGATTGCGTCCCATTTTGATTAGCTTTTTCGCCCAGGCGGCATGCACCGACTTGTCATCGTCTTCACCACCGTCTGACTGATCAATCGGATAGGCGGCCTTCTCTTCTGCTGGAATCGCTGAACACCATGAATCAATGTCGGCTGGTTGCTCGTTTGCCCGCGGGACTGCGATTGCCCGACGTCGAGCCGGATGGTCCTGATAGGCATCCATGCAGTCACTCGGTGCGTGGATGATTGTTACACCTTTGCTCCGGGCAGATTTCAGTACAGCATCAAGACGCGGCAGCAACTGCTGGAGGCGTGCAACCGCATTTGGACTGTGGTGATAGTCCCAGACATCGCACACGATGATTGCAGTTTCGGTGGGAGTCCATTTTTCATCGCGGTTGACCACACTGAATTTGCTGGGATCACTCGATGTCGGACGTTGTAGCTTCAATGAAACTTCGAGGTTTGGGC
>DOPG01000271.1:5122-7961 GCA_003513555.1 Rhodopirellula sp.
TTGAAACTTCGAGGTTTGCCGAGGGTAGATTGAGGGCTTCCGAGGGAATCGGTGCATCGGAAAGAACGCGGGATGATGGTAACAAGGTAAGAGCCAAAGTGAGGGCAGCAAGCAGGGGTGCAGGGATGAGACCGAAGGCAGGAATTGGCTTTTTCAGCATGGGTTTTCTTTTCGTTATCTATGCAGGGGCGGGAAATGGCTTTTGCCGGGGAATCACTCCCGTGTTTCACATGATAACAGTCGTGAAACAGTCACTGTTCGTATCACTTGGCGTGAAATTGCCGCTCAACCCAAAACGGTCTAGCGACTAGTGGCAGGCACGTGTTACAGATGTGAGCATCGAGTCCTTTTTCGATTGAGGCTGCTTTTGACTTCTGACACCAATTTGTCCTGTTGCCGTTATTGGCCGTGCAAGACCTTGTTTTGGGTTGCATGTGTCTTGGCTGTTGCATGCACTGGGTGTGTTCGGCGGCGGATGACGGTTCGAACCAGCCCTCCGGGGGCAACCGTCTCAATTGACAATCAAGTGATCGGCACCAGCCCTGCTGCCACCAGCTTTGTGCATTATGGCACACGCGAATTTCGGATTGAAAAAGACGGATATCGCACCGAAGTGATTCGCCGAAAGATCAAGCCACCTTGGTACGAGTGGCCAGGAATTGATTTTTTCTCGGAAACATTGTGGCCCGGTGAACTGCGTGATGAGCGTATCATAGATGTGCAACTCGCACCGAAAGAACTTGAGCCGGCAGAAGATTTGATGAATCGCGCTGATACACTACGCAATCAGTCCAAAGCTGGCATCATCACCGCACCTCCTTGATCTGTTGACCATGTCTTACTCAAAAACGAGCGTTCTCTTAGCGCCCGTTTTGATTTTGGCGCTCTTCTCGCCCTCCTTGCTGGGTTTGGATTGCCTCGCTTTTCGAGATGTGGCGTTTTTTTACACGCCCCTGTACGACTATGTTGCCGAACGCTGTAGCGAGTCCTGGCTGCCACTTTGGAATCCTCTGGATCAGACTGGGATGCCCCTGATCGGAGAAACGACATCAGCAGTATTTTATCCGCTGCGTTACCTGATGTTTTCTCTACCGATCTCGACCGAGTCAGCCATGGCTTGGTACGTGGCGGTGCATTTGATCATCGCATCCATGGCGGCAAGATTACTGGCTCGTTGGGCCGGTTGCCAACCACTCGGCGCGAACCTTGCTTCATTGTTGTACCCGCTGTCTGGGTCAGTCCTGTTCCTGTACACCAACCCGCCATTTTTGGTGGGTGCCGCATGGTTGCCGATTGCTTTGGGAGGCATGCTTCTTCCCCAGATAGGTAAGCGGAAGCTTCGAATCACGGTTGCCGGTTCAGCCATGGCAATGATGATTCTGGGGGGCGATCCGCAGTCAGCATTGCATGTCATGCTTGTTGTTGCGGCTATTGGGTTGCTACGGCTTGCCAAGCGGTCGGCGGATCGAATTGATGGGGGTGTGTTGTTGGGTGTCCCCATGCTCGCCGCCATCCTGTCGGCACCTCAATTGGTGGCATCAATCAGTTGGAGCAAGCAGAGTGAACGACTGCAACCAGTGATGAGTGACTCGTGGCTTGATCCGCCACAGCGTAATGGGATGCGTTCACAGGCATTCCAATATTCTTTGCCGCCTTGGCATCTTGCTGAAATAGTAACGCCCAATGCGTTTGGATCCTTTATACCGATCAACCAACGATTCAGTCGTTTGTGGGCAGGCGATGGGCGTGCATGGACGCCTTCGATTTACATGGGTGTGGTGGCCTTTCTGGCCTTGTGGATTCGCTTGCGTTTTCGGCATGAACGGTTTGGTGGACCATGGTGGGTACTGTGTTGGATATCATTTTTTTTAACGCTTGGACATTTTGGCTTGGTGTGGTTGGTCCAGTCAGGAACAGGACGTCTGCTGAATTACGATAGTGCCATCGGTGGACCTTACTGGTTTCTATACCAATTTCTGCCAGGTTATGATTCGTTTCGTTATCCAACCAAGTGGTTGCCATTCTTCGCGTTGGCCGTGACTATGGTGACGACGCAAATGTTTGATCGCCTTTCTGACGAGCGTTATCCTGCCTTTGCAGCCAAGGTTTCGGCGTCAGCCTCGCAGTTTGCGGGTGTAATGATTTGCACGATGATCGGCCTACAGTTTTACCGCTGGATATTTTTGGATGACCTGCGTCTCCCTCAAGGAACGAGCGATTCTTGGTGGGGACCAATTAATTTACTTGCAGGGTTGTCGCAACTGACGACGTCTCTTTGCCATTCCATTATTGTTCTGCTAGCCATTTCATTGATCCTGAGGTTTCTTAGTCGATGCAAAGAAAGATTCACTGCAAATCAATGTCATTGGGCCATGGCAGTAACCGTGGTTGTTTGTCTGGATCTCGGAATCAGTGGCCATGGCATCGTGCATCAGGTGTCCAAGGTAGAGGTCAAAGAAGCGGTGCTGGCCTTGGGCGGGTCCGCACGAACCGAACAGAGTCGTTGGATGCGAACCAAGACAGGTTCTGGTTGGCCTATGGTGTGGAGCCAAGGCAGCAGTGATGATCGTCTATTGGAAGTTGAAGCCAGCAGTCGACAAGCATGGTTCGGTCGGTGGCATCTTGCTGCTCGGGTTCACATGCTGAATAACATGGTTTCCATTCGCAGTCGGCACATTGCTGTGTTCTGGCAGGCAATTAATCAATTGACTTCCAATTTGGAAGTCAATGAGCAAGTCCGGTTATGGAGGTCGTTGCGGGGTTGGTTGGCGATCGAAGGTTTCGTACATGCCTCCGATCGCGTCGATGCGGTCAACGGGCAAGGCAAGGAACTGGATTG
>DOPG01000222.1:0-7587 GCA_003513555.1 Rhodopirellula sp.
CAGCGGGGCGATGCGCATTTTTTGCACCATAATAGCCCCACCTGGATGGAGCCGTTTTTCCAGTCACGTTATTCCGGTAATAAGTACCGCCATGAGGTTGTTTGAAACTGTTGTTCAAACGTTCTAGTTCTTTCTCCAGTTTGATCGGATCATCAACGAACCTTTCTCGGGCCTTTTCGATCTGCTCTTGCTGTTTAGGCCATTCAATCGCAGAGGCCTGCTTCATTGAAACGGACCAGTGCACGGGATTGGGTCGAGTGCCCTCGGGAATCGCTCGCCGCAGGGCTTTCCGTGCAATGGTGCGGTAGGTATCAAGTTGCCTACCAGTGATATGCAACAATTCTGAACTATTCTGAAATCCATCTTCCGATGCGGCTTCGGGAGGTAGATCTTTTGCAAAGTCCCAAGGCAGGTGAAGCAGGTCCTGCAGCGCATGGTTGTACTCGTAACGCGTCATCCTCCGAAACGAGGACGCCCCACGCTCAACACGTCGCACCGCAGAAGCAACCTGAATCTCTTTCGACAGCCATTGAACAAGTCGAACGCGTTCCGCTTCAGCTAAGGGTGCCGCGTCCGAAGGTGGCATTTCACCATTGTTGAGCACAGCCAATACTTCCAACCACCAGTTGATGTCTTTCCCTGCTTGCAGATTCGGATCCAGCGTATCAACTCGCAGGTTACCTTCCTGATTTTCAGGACCATGGCAATCCAAGCATGAACGCTTGAGCGTTGGCAATACATCGCGGTGAAACTGCTCAAGCTTTGGCTCCGGCGTTTGACTTGCCAATTGTTTCAGGTCGCCAACAACATACCGGGACCGTTCGGCGCCCACAGCTTTTAACTCTTCGTAAGACGGTTGCTGATCCGGGCTGAATACTGAGCCAGCACGCACTGACGGCACATCTTCATCGCCTTGAACACGAGAGAAGGAGAAAATGGTGGTTGCCGCTAGCATCGAAACAAAGCAACACAACACAACAGAACGCAGTCGAAAGCTTGGCATATCAAAAATGGTGGGAAAAAGCCGGGGGGAGGCAAGTCTGTTAGTTCAAGTATAGCAGGGCGGACAGAAAGTGGCGTCACTGCTCGCGCTCAGGACACTCCTCCGAGCTTCAGACGATTTTTGCTGCCTAAGACGGTCGCATTGGGATCATCCCGTACTACACCCGGGTACACTTGGGGAGTGTTCGTCACTACCACCTCGTCACATGGAGTTTTCCGAGGATGACCACACCCCGCCTTGTGTTGTCTACCGGTGTTTTGCTGCTATTTTCGTCAAGTGCCATCGCCCAGGTTGCGACCTACACTCTGGAAGCGGCCACCTCCCCATCAGTCGACCATGCTCCTGTCACCTACGATGCCAACGCCGTGGCGGCCTCAGGCTTGCAGGGGGACTGGTCGTTCAACTGGGCAGCAGCAAGGTGAGTACCGCAACGGAACTCAGCTTCACAATGAAATTCACGCCATGGCGCTTGCATCCAATGGCAAGCTTTATGTCGTTCACCGCGATGGTCGACTGAAGGTTGTATCGACCGAAACCGGCTATGTCGTGTATGAAGCGACTGTCCCTTCCTCAGCGCGGGATGGACTTGCTATTGCTGAAGGTCGACTGTACCTCACAACAAACACTGGTAAATTGATCTGTTTAGTAGAAGAGTGAACCAATCGCAGACAACCGCTGGCTAACAGCAAGACACATTGGGTCGCATCTTTCGCAAAGCCTCACAAGATCTCCATCGTGAACAACTCAAGCCAACCAACAGATCGAACCTGGCCACTGCCCAGATCACCGTGGATCATGCGAATGACATGGTCAGAACTGTTGTTCGCTCATTGGCGAGTCGAGCCTGAGGTGGTTCGCAAACACCTGCCGCCGGAACTTGAACTTGACACGTATCAGGGGTCGGCGTGGGTAGGGGTCGTTCCGTTTCTAATGTCTGATACTGCCCCCCGTTGTTGTCCTGCTATCCCGGGGCTCAGTAAGTTCCTTGAACTCAATGTCAGGACCTATGTTACGAAAGACGGAAAACCTGGCGTTTGGTTCTTTTCCCTTGACGCAAACAATGCTTTTGCTGTCCGTGCCGCCCGAACTACCTTCCATCTGCCATACATGGACGCTCGCATGTCTCTTGAGCAAGCGAACGCAAAATCCGCGATTCACTACAAATCTCGACGAACTCACCGAAACGAACCCTCCGCGAACTTCATCGGCAGCTATGAACCAGTGGGGGATCCATTTCACGCACAGCCAAACACATTCGAACACTGGCTGACATCAAGATATTGTCTTTACAGCGCTAACAAAAAAGGCGAGATCTTTCGAGGTGAAATCAACCATCCTCCATGGACGCTTCGTAATGCAAATTGTGAAATACAACAGAACACCATGGGGGAGTCCTACGGATTCGATTTCACCGCCCCACCCAACCTGCTTTACGCTGATACCATTAAGGTCCAAGGATGGTGGGCAACACGCTGCTGATAGCGTGGGATGAACCAAGCCTGCCGTGCCATGCGTCGCTACCAATCGGCCTGCAAAGCAAACAGAGAAATCCTACGGCATGAACTGCAAAGCATCACTCGGTATTTCGGATCGTGCTCGGATCACTTCGTAAAAATCGACATCTCGATCTTTTTCACTACTTACGGCGATCAAGATGTATGAGTCCTCGGTCTCAACGGTAATGAGACTATCAAGCAGAGATGATTCGGCACGCTCAAGCTCTAGACCTTGGATGTCTCCATAATCAATCATGACCAGAGGAGGTACATCGTCCGGATCGTAAACCACGACCTTCTGATCGCTTACGTAAGTGAACCCCTCTTTCACGTCAATCAATCCAACGGAATAGAAGTACTCGACATTCTCTCCGGGCTTCAAGCCGCCTACTTCCTTCGCGACGGACAAAAAACGCTGCGGAACTTCACCGGGCGGATAGACATACGTCGCTGGCCCCATGATCCCGACATACATGAAAAAGAGCACCCCACCCCCGCACACCACTCCCATAAAACTAACGCAGACCAGAAGAACCTTCAGCCAACCTGACTTTCTTCTCACGCTTGCAGCGTGCGGCGCAACCCCAAGTTCGCCTGACTCAGCGAAAATCTTAGCTTGCATTGGATTTTGTTTCATAAGAAAGCACAATTGAATTCAACAGTTTTGACGCGGGATTCGCAAACAGCGTGCCCGAAAAACTCCACCGCCTTCCCCACTACAACGGGCTACAAACATTATTCAAAATAACGTTTGCCACCAAGAAATAAAAACCCCAATGACTGCAAGAGGATCCACCTCACGACCACGCCAAGTCAAGTCAAACCCAACTTGCGTCTAGCTTCAGGGTATTCAGATGCAGAAAGCACTTTGCGGGGCCCAGCATAAACCGGTGTTTTATGGAGCCAGCGACGATACAGGAAACGAAACACGGTGCATGGATGGACCTGATACCCGAAACATCAAAGTTTTCAAAGCAGATTACTGACCAAAAGCTGACGGCAAACCGGGCGCCGGAGAGTAACCCCAGAGTAATTCGCTTAGAATAATACGACCGGCAGGTTAGTGCTTGCTATGATTCATGTCAGGGCAAGCGGACACCGATCAAACTGATCCCAACGGAAGTTTTCATGCTAAAGACCCATGGAGCGGCGGCATGCCTCGCACCCCACGTTCTAGTAGCAATTTGCATGGCAGTGACCTCTGTTGCCGAAAAGCCATTGTTTGCTTCGGACGCAATCACTTGCCCAAAGAGTGAAGACAAAGACTTTGACAATTTCTTTACCAAGGAAGTTTGGCCCAAGGTAGGGCGTTCTGAGTGCGTTAAATGCCACAAGACTGGGGGTGATGCTGATGACACACGTTTCGTGCTTCAAGACCTGAGTCGACTGACCCAGGAAGAGCGTCCTGCTGCTCTACGCAGCAATCAAGACGCGTTCATACGGATGGCCCACCAGCAGCATGACGATCGTTCGCTGTTACTCACAAAAGCTTCAGGAGGAGAGCAACACGGAGGCCAACAGGTTCTTAAGCCGGGTACTGCTGGCTACCAGATTTTGCAAACGTTCGTACGCCGCTCAACTAATCCGAATTCTTTGAGCGGTGTCGCAAGCATGGACTCGGTTAGCCGCGAATCATTTTTCGAAGACGTCACAATGCTTGACGATCTTCGCTTGCTACGAAAAGCAACCCTGTCACTTGCTGGACGCCTTCCAAGCAAGAACGAGATGGCATCACTTGCAGTGCGACCATCACCCCAGTTTTCGAGTGCAACGGTTTCGGAGAATAAAAATGAAAATCCCGACCGCAAAGTACTGGAGATGATCCTCGACAATGTTTTGTGTGAAGACGCGTTCTACGAACGGCTAAAGGAAGGTTTCAATGACATTTTTCTCACACTGGGTGTCGACGGAAACCCTGACCAGACAGTGCTTTCCTACGAACACTTTGACAAAACGCGCGGCTGGTACCAGAAGCACGACTTGAACCACATCGAAGACGAGAAAGAGCGTCGCAATGCTGGCTACAAGCTAGCGCACGATTACCGTGCAGCTCTTCTCGGTGAGCCCATGAATCTGGTCGAGCACATTGTGCGAAACGATCGCCCATTCACGGAAATTGTCACCGCAGACTACATCATGATCACACCGTACACGGCCCGTGGCTATGGATGCTTCGATGAACTGAAAAAACGGTTTAAAAACCACGATGATCCGTTCGAATACATCCCCGTGCGGCTTAAGGCACTGCAAGGCCGACGCGAAAGCGAAAACCAGACTTCCGATACCGGCTTTTACCCTCACGCAGGACTGCTGAGCACACTGCAATACCTGAGCAGGTATCCCACCACCGAAACCAACCGTAATCGCCTGCGGGCTCGCATGTATTACGAGCATTTTCTTGGCGTAGACGTGTTGGAATTGGCAGCAAGAGTCTCGGACGCTGCTGCGGTAACAGCCAAGTTTGAGAATCCGACCATGCAGGCATCCGAGTGTGTGGTGTGCCACAAAACACTGGACCCCGTAGCAGGGTTGTTTCAGAACTTCTGGCGTTTCGACCGCAACAGTGCTCTTTATGGAAAACGCGAAGGCGGCTGGTTCACCGATATGTTTGCCACCGGCTTTGAGGGGAGCAGACTTCCCCAACAAGAACAATGGCGTGCGTTGCAGTGGCTGGGCGAACAAACGGCATCAGACCCCCGCTTTGCCAAGACAATGGTCTCGCATGGCTACTACCTGCTGACAGGACGCCGCCCATTGCTGCCTCCAAGAAATCTGGAGGATTCGCTCTACGATGCAAAAAGCCTTGCCTATCACGCTCAACAGGAGGAGATCGAAGCGATCACCACAAGATTTGCCGAATCCAACTACAACTTCAAATCGGTTATCAAGGATTGGGTGCTAAGTGATTTCTATCGCGCTGATGGCTTAAGCAAGCCGGTATGCTCACCAGAACGCATGGCAATGCTACAAGACGTTGGCATCGTGCGAATGCTGTCACCAGAACAACTGGAACGTAAAGTGTCTGCCATTTTTGGAAAACCATCAGGACACCTTCAGGGTCAGACGGCCATGCTTTACGGCGCAATTGATTCAAAGGAGGTTACCGAGCGTGCTGCCGACCCGAGTGGAGCCATGGGTGCAATTCAAAGAACGCTCGCCAATGAGGTTGCCTGCCGGAATGTAGCACTTGACTTCAGTCGCAACAGAACGGAACGCATTCTTTTTCCAAATATCGATCCCAATGCCATACCGGGTGAATCTACTGTTACAGACCAACAGATTCGCACAGCAATCGTTCACCTGCATCAGCACGTGCTGGGCCGGGATGACGCAGAAGACTCGCCTGAAGTAGGACGCAGCTTTGACTTGTTTTCCGAAGTCATTTCCGATGCACAGAAGTATGGTGTGTTCGATGAACGCGAAACATGGAGTTGTCGACAGGGACTCGAAAGACCTGTCCCAGATCCCCACTACACCGTACGAGCGTGGCGGGCCGTTGTGACTTATTTAGTCCGGCAGCATGACTTTCTTTACGAGTAAACCCGAACACAATGCCCCACATCGACTCTCGCCTGTGCAATGCACTCCAGCGATCCTTCCTATCCCAAACCCGACCCGGCACCGACGATGAGACGTGACTTCCTGAAAAGCTGTGCATTGGCTGGGTTAGGCTTGACGGCACCAACCACAATGCTGTCAGCAATCGACAAGCAGCAGGAATTACCTCCCTACGAGGGCCCCTACTACCTTGTATTTAATGCATCAGGAGGGTGGGACACTTCCTACTTGATGGATCCGAAGGGGACTGATCGCATCAACCGCCTATACACTAGCGAACAGATTCTAAGTCATGGAAATCACCGATTCGCCCCCACGTCAGACCACAAGCAGGACGGACTGAGCAACGAAGATTTCTACGCTGAATTCGGGTCAGAGATACTGGTGCTTAACGGGCTAGATTATTCCGTGAATAATCACTCGCCCTGTTCCCGTTACATGGCCACCGGAAAACTTGATAGCCTTGCTTATCCCACCTTTGCAGCCTTGGTGGCGGCATGCCAAGGTGCTTCATGCCCACTCTCATTCCTGACATTCGGGAACTATTCCGCCACGGGAAACCTGGTCGCGAAAGCCCGTGTTCCCTATCTGCCGTCGCTCATACGAATCGCGAACGCAGACTCAATTGAGGGCAATCCCAAATCGCCGTATCACGACAAGTTTGCTCTGGACCGCATTGAGCAAATGCTGCATCAACAACATACAGATCGCACAGCACAACCCCAGCTTCCACGTCGGCAACGCACCGAAAGCATGCTTTATGCCGCACAGTTAAACTCAAAAGCGTTACAGCGCATCACACCCCATATTCCCAAGAAGATCCCAAAAGCGAGACTTGCCCAACAAGCAGAAATCGCTTTGGCCTCCTTCAAAGCAGGTGTCTGTGTTTCCGCAAATCTCTCGATCGGTCAGTTCGACAGCCACGCCAACAACGACACTGACCAGATGAGGCTGATACCAGAGTTTTTAGATGGAATCGCTTATACGTTACACCGCGCTGAAGAGTTGAATATTCGGGAAAAGGTTGTCGTGATTGCACAAAGCGAAATGGGCCGCACCCCTGACTACAACCAAGGCAATGGAAAAGATCATTGGTCCATTGGATCCATCATGTTTCTCGGTCCCGGGATTCAAGGCAACCGAGTGATCGGTGCAACCAATGAACAGCAGTTTGCTTTGCCTCTGAATCCTAAAACATTGCAGACGGGCGTTGGCGATGGCATCCGCGTGCGTCCCGAACATATCCATCAAGCACTACGGCAACTCTCAGGAATTGCCGACCATGAGTACAGCCAGCAATTCCCACTGGGTGTGAAGACTCCGGAAATCCTGACCAACCTTTGGGTTAACCCAACTAAAAGTGACAGTGAATAGCATGAGTGCCGCATTACCTCAAACACAAATCGCGGCTTCGCCTCGAAACCCAGCTATCGCTCATATCATCTAACGTGATTGAATCGTGCGTTGCTTCAACAACAAAATCGGGGCAGCACGATCCTGCTTTTCAACCGATTGACTGGCAACCGATTG
>DOPG01000222.1:7790-11873 GCA_003513555.1 Rhodopirellula sp.
ACTGGCAACCGATTGACTGGCAACCTGCCAAGTTGATGAAATGCGACAGACGAGCAAAGTTCTGGGTATTTCAGATTAAGAAATCGCTCATGGATCAGCTTGGGCCGCAACCACAATTTCGATGCGTTTGGTCTGATTAGGTGCGACATCAACTTTGATATCACTCGTGTAGTAATCAGCGTAACGGCGAGGCACGGTGTTGCCGTGGGTGTGGGCAGCGAGAGCGAGATCCTCGGTGAGCACAATTTGCACGACTACAACGTCGTAGGCTCCAGCAGGCAAACCAATTTCACCATTCAGACTGACTGGCTGAAACATTCCCTGCGGATCAATACGACTGGCAAAACGTACTTTGTCGCTCCGCCTCCGGAACTCGATGCTACCCGAGGTGACTGGTGTGCCGTCTTCAAATCGCACAACACCGGAGGTGGGTCCGGCTGACTGGCTGCACCCAGAGATCCAAGGCATCAAGACGATACCGAGCAGCAGTCCCAACTTCGCCCCATCAACCATGATCACGGTGTCATCTCGACAACGCGAGCATCACGTCGATTGGCCAATGAGCCAAGGACCTTGGTGTCAGTTTGCGAACTATAAAAACGTACACTGCCATCGACTAGGGCAAAGTGGGTTCCACCAGGGTGCCAACTTCCGAACGAGAACATGTCCGCCAACACATCACGCGGCCCATTCGCCAAACGCAAGCCGGGCCCGGCCAAGCGGCAGGAAGCGGGTAAGTGATCACCGTCATAGGCAGGTGAGTCAAATGGAAATTCTTCCAGCTTGGTCATTGGAACAAATTTCTCACCAAACAAAAAAGTACTTGATGTCCCGTCACTCACAGATGCCATGCGAATGCGGTCAGCAGGACTGATTGCCTTTCCATTCTTGCAATTTGGCCGCACGCTTATGATCACCCCCGTGCCATTACCTCCGAAGTAAAAATCGGTAGGCTTTCCGGTAGCTCCCGGCGTCAAATCACCATGATTTCCTGCATAGTCACAAAGAGCTCCCGTTACATTCATGTCCACCGTTCGGCGACGTGGTGGGACCGGACACCCACAGGGCAATCTGCCTCCCTCTCCCAACACAGTAGTCCTCAGATTTCGAATCCCCACGGGACTTGTACCATTGCGACGTGATGGGCAGAGAAAGACATCAGGTACGACGGTACGTACTTCCTCGCCATGCTCGTGCCACGGTTTGGATAAGTCCCACTTTTCGGCAAGCGACACCTGCTCAAGAAATGGCATGACGCGAACCAACCACGTCGGAGTTTCGAGCCCACATTTTTCATAGTTTGCGGCGTCCGGCCTCGATTCGTAGCGTGCAGGCGGGAAATATCTGAGTGCGTTGTGGTGCATGTGAGTGGCAAGTGCCAGTTGACGTACACGATTCGAACAATCAGTACGCCGGGAAGCTTCACGCGCGGCCTGAACGGCAGGAAGCAGCATCGCGATCAGCAAACCCATGATCCCAATGACCACCAAAAGTTCGATCATGGTAAAACCACAACGCGACCTCACGGCATGCCTTATCGTAAATTCATGAGTCTTTTCTTCGTTTTTTGGCATCTCTTGCCCCACACGCTGCTAATGGATCCCTTCTGAGGATAGCACGCAAATGAAGATATGGTGAATTGAAAAAGCGATAACTGCCTCAATATTGCATTTTCCCTCCAACTCACCCTTCGCGGCAGTTTAGCACTAACAACACCCCCAAGGCGTATTTTCGCAAATAAAGTGTCCTCAGGTCACCACAACCGAGTGCAGGAACGGCATGCAGAGAAAAACTGTGTACCATTGATCACGGTCAGGGCCTCCAACCTTGTGACGATCAATTTTTTTAGAGCCGCACATTTTTTTTCGAGCCGCAACGTGATGATTGCCTATATTTGCCGCGGAAAAGGCGGCTATCAAGCCACTCACCTTGCAGGCCCCACGTTTCAGTATTTACGGTCACGTAGTTTACGGTCACGTTTTTTACGAGCGGACTGCTGTTTGTGGCCGCGTCACTGTTTGAGCGAGGAAATCAGTTGGACTCAGCCGCAGCCTTCTCGTCTTGATAACGCTTCAAAGCCTCCGCAACATCCTGCATATTGCTGGCGAGATCAACAGCTTTCTGCTGCACGTCAATCGCTTCATCAAGCTGGCCCAATTCGTAGTGACACCGTGCCAGCGTATCAAGAATCGCTGCATCTTTGCCCTCACTAATTTCACTGGCACGCTTCGCCGCCTTAAGAGCGAGGTTCAAATCAGTTGGGTTCTCTGCCGTTGCAGTTTCCCACGCGACTCCGTTCAACACGGTTGCATCGTCCCATGCGGCTTCGATTAATTCGCTCCTGACACTGGATGCCTCTTCGGCACGATCAGCCATCATTAATATCATAAGTCGATTACTCAAGAGTGGCATGGACTTACCACCGGACGACTGTTCCATTTCATCCAGCAGAGTCAAAGCAGCATCGAAGTTTCCACTGCGAAGCATTCCGCTGAGCTTCTGAGCATATTTATCCAACATTGCTTGCTGCTTGAATTCGGCGACCGCTGCCTGCCGATCCCAATTCCCGTTCACGATTTGCTTCAGCGGTTGGTCGATGCCAGCGGGATGACCAATCCACTCGACAACTCCTTCTCGGCCGACAATGAATGCACACGGAATGCCATTCTGATTTGCGGCTCGCATATAAGCATTGTTGGTCCAACCTCCATCATCCAGTGCCAGCCGATAATCAATCACCTCATCCCAAGTTTTACCACCGGGACCAGCTGACCCTAAGAACTTGGTCACGACAGCCTCATCCTCGTTGGTGACCCCGATAAAACGCACCTTATCACCATATTCGCTTTGCAGCTCACTGATGTGTGGCATTCCGGCACGACAGGGCCCGCACCAAGTCGCCCAAAACTCGACCACCGTAACATCATCTTTAAGGGGAGCCGTTACCTCCTCGCCCTTGACGAACTTGGCAAGTCTTAATCCAGGATTCGGGTCGCCAATCGTTAGCTCACCTGCTGGCGATTTCGGGGTTAGCTGGGCCGCAGCAGCTTCGGCAGCCTCAGCGGCAGCCTGTGCTGCGGAAGAGTCCGCAGCCGCGGATCGCAGCTTTGGATCTTTCATCGCATCCGCGGGAGTGATGCTAAAAGCAGGGTCTGACGCGTTGCCATTGGCTGCTTGCTCAACTTCCGCGTTACAGCCCACTACCACAAGCAAGCCGATTGCCATTAGAAAAAAGGCGAATCGTGAACTCAGCTTGAAAGATGCGTCCCTTAAATCGGCAAGATAAGATTGTCGTCGCTTGCAGTGTAATGTCATCTGTCATAATTCCCAGAAAGGATGACCATAGTGAAAGGTATTGGGAAGTAAGCTTCCCCACACGTCTGAATCGTAACGCTTGCCTTGGCCAGTAGCAAATCCGATGTCATGGCGTATGCTGTACACACTGCGACACACGGTTATGCTATGCAAATCGCGACGGCCAATATGACAGGTAACGAAGTAATTTTTCTCTTGCATGGAAATCAGGTTCGTTCATGGCGGCATGAAAATGGTGACGTATGCCCCCAGACCATTCCAAGTCTCAGATCAGTTTGTCCTCAATTCACGCGGCAGTGCGTTCACCGCATCTGCTGCACCCACCTGCACCTTTTTGGACTGTCTTTTCATTCGTGAGACCAGCAAGCTAAGCGTGGCACCATGGCAAAGAAGAACCGCATTCCCCACAAATTCCATCCTTGGATCAATGCCCGAAAACAGTTTCGGCTATCCGACGCGCATATCCAAATGGCGAGGGAACTCGGCTTGAGCCCCAAACGGTTCGCGAAATATGCTGACCGTGAAAATCAGCCGTGGAAGCTACCGCTGACCAAGTTTATCGAGGCACAGTATTTAAAACAATTTGGCCAAGAACGCCCCGATGAAGTGAAAACGATGGAAGAGATCGCGGCAGCCCATGTTGCGAAACGCGCCGCAAGAAAAGTCGCAAACGCGAACAAAGCAAGCGACTCAGAAAGCAGTGCTGCTGAATCGCCTGCTCCTACCGTCACGGAAAATGCCGACGAAACAGCAACTACCGACGAGACA
>DOPG01000222.1:12116-14269 GCA_003513555.1 Rhodopirellula sp.
CTACCGACGAGACAACCACCAGCCAAGCCCCAGCACAAACCACACCTACAACTCAGGTGCCAGCTCCTGAAGCAGCCCCCTCAGCAACTGATGAAACAGCGGTGACGCAGCCCACCCCGAAAGCTGACCCGTGGAACCAAAATGGTCCGCCACAGCCCGGCAGCGGCACCAATCCAGAGTAGGACTCTCAGCATAGTGATACCGCATCGACACGCTTAGCAGCGATCATCAGATACGGACACCGAAAGCCCAGACCTGTCTTGTCCAACTCACCTCACCCACCTCACTCGAAGGCGGCGTACTTGCCGAGTGTACTTAGGTCATGTCTACGGGCCAGCAACCATGCCCGGGTGGAGACATTGGGGATCAGGCAAGGATCTCTTCGATCACACGACCTGCTACATCCGTCAGCCTGAATCGCCGACCGTTGTACTTGTAGGTCAAGCGTTCATGGTCAATCCCCATCAGATGCAATAGGGTGGCATGCAGATCGTTGACATGCACCTTATCCTCTGCCGCTTTGAATCCAATTTCATCTGACGCACCGTAATCCATTCCCCCTTTGATGCCGGCACCAGCGAGCCAAGCACAGAAACAATGGGGGTTGTGATCTCGTCCCGGCTTCGCACCGGTTTGTGCAATTGGCAATCGACCAAACTCTCCACACCAGACAATCAGCGTTTCATCCAACAGACCTCGCTGCTGCAAGTCTGCCAGTAATCCAGCTACAGGTTGGTCAGTCTCTCCAGCAAACTGACGGTGATTTCCTTCTATATCATTGTGCCCATCCCATGATCGCTGATTCTCCATCCCGCCCGAATAGATCTGCACAAACCTGACCCCACGTTCAACTAAACGGCGAGACATAAGGCATTGTCTTGCAAAATGATCGCATCGATCATTTCCTACTCCGTAAAGTTCTTGAACGTGCTTGGGCTCCGATGCAATGTCCAGTGCTTCTGGAGCCGCTGTCTGCATGCGAAACGCTAATTCAAAACTCTCAATCCTGGCGGCCAATTCACCATCGGAAAAGTTCTTTTCCAAGTGTTCCTGGTTGAGCTGTTTGATCAGGTCCAACTGCCTGCGTTGGCCAGAATCATCCATCGTGTCCGGGCGAACCAAATTGTCGATAGGCTGTCCGTTTGGACGCAAATACGTTCCCTGATAGACACCGGGCAGAAAGCCGGCGCTCCAATTCGCAGCATGCCCCTTGGGCAGGCCACGCCCCTGCGGGTCACTCATTACAACGAACCCCGGCAAATTGCTGCTTTCACTGCCCAAGCCATAGGTTGCCCATGATCCCACACAAGGGAAGCCCATTCGTGGCATCCCTGTGTTCATGGCAAACAGGGCAGGGGAGTGATTATTGGAATCGGTGTGCCCTGAAAGCAGAAACGCCATTTTGTCGACATGTTTCCCCAAGTGAGGAAAAATTTCAGGCACCATTTTACCTGACTCACCATGGGGCTTGAACTTGAACGGAGACTGCATCAATTTCCCCACGGAATTCTTGAAGAATCCGGTCGTGTTTTTGAATTCAGAATCAAAATCACGAATTGACTTTCCATTCCACTTTGTCAACTCAGGTCGATAATTCCACGTGTCCACATGACTTGGGCCGCCGTTAACAAAGATCCAAATCACATGTTTTGCTTTGGCGGGAAAGTGCCCTTCACGCGGCGCAAGCGGATTCAGAGATCGATCCTCGCTAAGATCGGAGGCGCACGCCTGTTCAAGCACCCCGTGCTGCTGCAACATGGCTGCCAATCCCACCATTCCGAAACCACATCCTGCACGCCGAAGCAGATGTCTTCGATTCAATGAAGGGCTTGATATCGTCAACGCCGAATCGGCAATAGCTGGACGTTTCATATTTTCAACACTGGAAAAAGGAATTCTCGGCACTTGTGTGAAGCCAACAACTTCCGACTCATGATCCGCTCGGTCCAACCAAGCTGGAGCTGGATTTTCAACCCGACCATGTGTCACTCTACTCGACGTAAATGAACTCACTGGCACTCATCAAGGCCTGACAAAGATCCGTCAACGCGGCTCGCCGAGGATCTTTGACTTTCTGTTGCAGGTAAACCATTTCTTGCTGTTCTACAAAGGCAACGCAATTCCGGACTTCATCAGAAGTGGGCTGGCGAGCA
>DOPG01000353.1 GCA_003513555.1 Rhodopirellula sp.
CCTAATCGCCACGGGAGTTACTGATGCAAGACCTCCGATGTTGGGCCGTGCCACAGCTATTGGGGGACGCTTGTTGAACGCGTGAGCGTTGGGGCAGTCGTCGGGTTTACCGCCGCAATGATTCAAGCCAAGCCAGGCCTGTGACATGCTGTGGGCCGACTCGCGGATGTACCAGAACCATAAGAGTCATCCGACGATCAGCCTTGGTCCAGCATCTGCTGAACCCTTTGTTCGATTTCTGCGGTGATGGCGGTCGTTTGACCTTTCACTTTGCGATCGCTGCTCACATCGACTGGCTCTCCAAAGCATACCTTCACCCGCCGCTGGGCTTTGATTTCGGCGGTTGTTTTTTGCAAAACGTCTTCTTCAAACTTGTCGATCGTTTCAGCCATTCTGTCGATTGAGGGATGATCGTCCACATAGTCACCCGGATAACTGAACGATTGAACCACCAGGAACAGGTCTTCCATGTCATGACTCAATTGCGTTGCCTGTTCCGTATCTGAATCACCAGCAAGCTCCTTTTCCATGATTGTTTTGCGTGCTGCTTTGACCCGTTCAGGAATACTTTTGGTCGATGCTTCGATCTCGTTTCGTTGTTCAACGTTGGTGAGGATATGTTCTCGGAGAGAGGAGATTCGGTCTGGTAGCCGTCCAGATTGGGTGGTTTTCAGATACTCCAGTTCTTTGACCATTAGCAGGACTTCGGCGAAATCATAAATCCGTTTTTCAAGAGGCTCGGTTGTCTTGGGCCGCCAGAAAATGGAACGCTCCAACTCACTCATGGTGGCTAAGAGGGAAGGTGTTGGATCGTCGACGTAGTTGTACCGTATGGCACAAGGAATGCATGTGATTGGCCGTTTGCTTTTTCTCGCGGCTGCAACGGCAATCGCGGCGGCACCCTCCCTGAATGGTGTGACTCGACCATTGCAATGATAGATTTCACCTTCTGGAAAAATGACAAGGGGTTGCTGCTTGTCTTGCAAGATGCTGGTTGCCAGACGAAAAGCACCAATGTCGTTTGCTTCTCGGTCAACGCTGAAACAGCCATGTTTTGTGAGAATCCAGCGAGCGAGCCAGGATTTGTCATGAAAAACGTGCCAAGTGGCCATCACGTGCAATGCGGTACCGACTTGATCAGCGGCAGAGTAAATCACATAAGGATCTGCGTGGCTGGAGTGGTTGGGCATGATCATCACGCCCTCACCTTCTCTCAGTCGTTGCTGGACAATCCCCGCACCTTCCACTTCGATGTCAGAGATCTGGATTACACGTTTTCGCTGCCGGTCACGAAAAGGACGTAGGAATTTTACCAGTGATGGACTGACGCTAGGTTTCCATGCCTGCGGCGCGAATAGCATCGTGTAACGGTTCATGTTTGCGTGCCTTGCCAATCTACTTTGTTGAGTTCTGCCATGGCTAAAATCAAAGCTTGCGTCCCGTCTTTAGCGTGGCCTTGTGCCACAACAGCTTGGTAAAGCTGCTGTGCAAGCGCCAGTCCCGGCAAAGCCAGGTTCATGGCAGCGGCTTCATCAAGTGCAATGCGCATGTCTTTGATGAAGTGTTCCACGAAGAATCCGGGGTCGAAATCACCATCGATCATCCTTGGAGCCATGTGGGTCAGTGACCAGCTGCCAGCTGCCCCTGATGAGACGCTCTGCAGTACGGCGGTTAGATCCAGTCCAGCTTTGGTTGCATAAAGTAGGGCTTCGCAGACGGCAATCATCCCAGAAGCGATCAAAGTCTGATTCACCATCTTGGTGTGTTGCCCGCGACCTGGGCCGCCTTGACGCACAATGGTGTTTCCCATCAACTCAAACAAGGGTGACACTCGGGCTACGTCATCCTCAGCACCTCCAACCATGATGGATAGGGTTCCGTTTCGTGCACCAGTGTCTCCCCCACTTACAGGCGCATCAATGCTCGCGACACCGCGTCTGGCCGACTCGCGTGCTATATGTTCCGCAAGCGAGGGCTTGCTGGTTGTCATGTCGACAATTGTCATCCCCTCGGACGAGCCACTTAGGACGCCGTTCTGGCCAAGAATGACTTGATCTACGTCTCTGGGGAAACCAACGATGGTAAAAACGATATCCGACTGTTCAGCGACTTCCTTGGGGGAATTCACGAGGACTGCCCCAAGTTCCACCAGTGAGGCCGTCTTCTCTGGACTTCGATTGAATACCGTCGCCGTGTAGCCTGCAGCCATCAAATGACCACACATGCTGCTGCCCATTACCCCTGTGCCAATCCAACCAATGCGAGTTTTCCCGGGTGCGATGGTAGGACGGGGTTGCTGTTGATTCACGTTTACTGGCTCTCTGAATGGAAAAGTTACCGTAAGAAACGGACTCCAACATAGCAGGCGAAGCTCACCACAACACGCAACGCTAGAAAATTGGGGTTAGGCTGAAGGGTCTCAGTCCGTTCAAAAAGACTCAGGCAGCGTGCCAGCGTTTCACTTCCTCTTGAGACGTGCCCAGCCAGATTGCGGTGGTCCACTCAGGCAACTTCTGGCGGATATCAGATAACCCGATCACCAGATCTCGAGTTTTTCCACCCGGGCGGGCTATGGCTGCGGTGATTTGCAAAGTAGCCATTTGGGTGGGAGCCGCGGCACGCTCGTGATGTGTTGATTGACGGACAGCGTTTGAGTCTGATGGGCCTGTCGCCTGTGACGAGTGATTGCTACCTTCCGCCTTGAGGAATTGATGTTCATTGGCCGTGGAGAGTCGGGCAAGCACACGATTCACCGATTTGACCTGCCATGCAGCAAGATGATCGGAGATAATTGTTCGTACGCCTGGTAGGTCCCGGTACCAGTCGATCCTGAGATCACGCTCGGTATGGGCGGTGAGTTCCCGGGCCAATTCAATAAAAAATTGCTTGCGGAAGGATAGGTAAGGTGGAGTCACCAACACAGGCGTGGATGCACGTCTGTCTGCGAGGGTAATGATTTGGTGAGCTATCTGCTGTAACGGCATGGAAACGTATTGACTCGGATCAGGCTAGTCTGAACGCCGGGATCTCCAGTTCAAAGATCTCAGTTGTGCGATCGCATGAGTTGAAGCATGCGTTTGTAATTGGTTGAATGGTAACTCCTCTTTACGGAGTTTTGTCGCTTGTCGATACGATGAATATCCACTTCGTCCTCGATGATCAGTAAGTCGCTGTCATCATGACGGATGGCTAGGAGATCAGGCTTGGGCTGCGTTTTGGGCTCGCGCAGAGCATCGTTTTGCTCGGGGCCGTGTTGCACGCTGTCGGTCTTCTGCTCGTGCAACTCGGCGGCCTCGAATTCTATGGTGTGACCGTCTTGGGCGGAAAGTAAGTCAAGAGTAGCGGAATCAGCCGAGGGTTCGTCGAGTGTGGTGTGCGCATTCTCAAATGTCATGTCATGAGATGATTTCGTGCCTGTTGTAAAATGCATCTTGCGGGGCATTTGATGGGCATCATCACAGTATTGGATCTTGTCGTCATCCCCAATTTGGGTCAGCTCGCTGATGCCGATGATTTCTTGATGAATCACAACCTCTTGGGGCAAGACTGTTTCCAGGGTTGCGGCGGGCTTTGTAGCTTCTGTTTCCGCAGGGGTGGTAACCGTGGGGAGCCCGAATTGCTCTTCCTCGTCAAAGCAAACACACAAACCTT
>DOPG01000219.1:0-30045 GCA_003513555.1 Rhodopirellula sp.
CCGCTGAGCATTTGGTGATGGGGCGCGTGGGTATTGCCCCATCGTAGTTCCCAAACGGACTTTTGCCCGTCTTCCAACCCGCCTTGGCAGCATCAAACTCGGGCTGGAACCAGGTCTCCATCCCTCGGGGCAGCGTGATTTCACGATAACGGGAAATCAGCTGATCGAATGGCACCTGCTCAGCAGCAATCGGATCAAAACTGTGGTAGGACCACTCGGCATCACGCAAATCAACAAACATTTTCCAGTCGTACTGATCATGCCCAGCGCGGCGATAAAGCGCCGCGAGCTCATCAATCGGTTCGCCTCGACCTCCGGGACGTTGCGATTGCACCTCGTTGGCGGCCAGCGGCAGCAGTTTTCGACGATTCCTACCAACAAACTCAGGAACGAGTTCATCCATGATAATCGGAACAATTGCCTGCTTCAGTTCCGGTCCAAAACTACTCGGATCCGCTCGAAGAAACAAATTTTTGTAGGGCAGGATCTCTCCCGGGTACTTCTTGCGAGCGATCTCGTAAACGACATCGAGTCCGCCAGGGACATCCGCCAGGGATTCGGCAATGGCTTCGAGGTGATAATCGTAAGTTGAGGTTGTATTCAGACCGCCAGGTGCAACCTTGTCACCCGCATAGCCCGTGAACGTCTCCTTCAAAGTCTCCGTCGCCAGCTTTTGTACAACAGGCGAGGCCTTTTTGATTTCAGCACGAATCGCTGGTGCAAACCCAAGTGTGATCGAAACACGTTGATTGCTACGAACCAGTTCACCCATCGCAGGCAACACCCGTTCATAACAGCGTTCGTCAGCCGCCACGGGAGTCAATGCGGTCAGTGCCGCATTACGCAGCCATGCTTCTTCATGCTTGAGATAGGGGATCAGCAGATCAACCAGCGGAACAATCTCGTCAGCTTGACTGTGACCAATGATTTGGATGGCTGCGTCTTTGACCCACCATGACTCATCCTGATCTCGAACAGCTTGCACTGCAAGCTGCTGTATTTCGGCATTCAGAACATCGGTACGTTGCAACAATGCACCAAACATCGCCCGCCGAATACGAGGATCCTCATCACGTAAAAACTCCATCACCAGATCCAAGCGAACCTGTCCTCCTGGAGCTCGCCAACCGATATATCCGCTGTTGATACCAAGTGCCTTGAATGCTGCAATATTACGGATACTAAAATCTTGATGGTGCATGTATCGACGAATCTCATCGTCACTGGGTTGATCTGCACCGTGAAACCTTCTTATGAATGGCCCGCTAGAATCCCGAGCCAACGTCTCGTCAGAAAGATCCTGTTGCCGACCATCCCTGTCTGGGACAGCATCAAGAGAAAGGAATGCCTCGTCAGCGCTGTTTCCCCAGGGCTGTGCGGGAAGTTCATAGCGTTTCGAGAACTTTGACGGTGGTGCACCCGTGATACGAAGCGTCTTTCGCGGGATCGTGTAAGCCAACGGATACGCGACTCCCCACAATTCCTTGTCATAACCTGCACCACCAAGGATGCCAAACGACCCATCAAATCGTCGGGATAAATCATAGTGCCACTTACGACTGTCCATGAAGTCGCGGTACTGCTTTGGTTTCTTGTCGTGCAACAAACCCATTGCTGCACTCCGCCAGATTTCACCAATCCCGCCACCCGTATGTCCGTGCAACATGAATGTTGTCGTGTAAAAGCTCTGCATCGCACAGACATCACGGGCTTTGGCATACACCGAGTCTTCACCTTGGGGAGTAAGTGCTGCTGCTGCTGCCATGGCAAAGGCGAGCTTTCCGTTTTTTCCATTGTCCACAAAGCCTGTGAACGGCCGATCGTCCCCGTACGGATTGTTGCCCCGTCCCGCGTACCGGTAAAAGTGTCTCAGGGCCCGATCGAGTGTGTGATAGGGAACCTCAGCACCACACTCTCTTGCCAACAGAAGAAACGTGACCACGTGTGTGCCTGCTGCATTGAGGTGTCCGTTTCCGTAACCCGTCAGTGCGGACCCACGGCCAGCCCACGCATCATTGTGCTGCGACTTCGAGGCGTTATCGACCCACTTCTGTATATTCGCAAGGATCTCGGGATCGCCGGTGCGTAGATAACACTCTGCAAGCGGGATACCTCCATAACCGAGATACCAAGGGTAGGTATGTGCTGGCGCTCTTCTTGCCCATTCGCGTACAACCTCGAGATCTTGATCCTCTCCCGTCGAAAGCAGGAACAGCATACCTATGCCGCCCAAGCCTTCAGTCGCTTGGGGTTGTGAAAGATAGTCAGCGACTTGGCGGACGATCCTGTCACTCTTGGGGCAATCGAGAGGCCAGGTGCTGCTGTACTTTCCCAAGACAGGAACCGTCACGATCACGGGCTGAGCTTCACCCTGGATCACAAATTTTAGTTCTCCATCGCTTGCTTCTGCCTGTGCAAGAATTTGCCCCAGTTGGATTCGAGGATCGATATCCTTCAGAATCTGTCCGTTAATGGACTCAATGATCTGGCCCTTCTTCAGCCTTTCGGTGGCCGCTGCCGGTGAGCCTTCTTCAACATTAGAAATCCGCATCACAAAGGCTGGCTGGATCAAGTCGATGCCCAACCCCACAGGACCAAACCGCTTGATTGTCTGTAACGACTTAGTTTCACTTGGCCGTGTTGAGAACAGCCCGGGACCACGATAGAAAGAACTTTCCTGAGCCAACACAACGCCGCTCAATAAGATCATGGCGATCAAGGAGAAAAATCTCATTTCTTATTCAATTCCGGGCCGAGGGATTTTTTACGAGGACGAAGACGGAGCGTGACCATGGTGCCAACTTTGGGTAAGGCGTCAGATTTCACCTGCCACATCAAAGCACTGTTTTGTTGAGTCTGATGCGACGGCAAACACAGCACCTCATCGCCAAATGTTGCAATCGATACGATGTTGCCACTCAAATCCGCGAGGTATTGCTTTGGACCGGTGCCTGCATCACGTAATCGAGAACCGGCAAAGAGAAAGACCTTGGAAAATTCAGCCGACGCCCGGTTACCTGACTTCACGTTCACACCGGAAGCTGGCAAAACGTTTCCACTCACCTCGTCCAAACGGCCAGTCGACCGCTCAACAAAGTCACATATGGGTCTTTCGGTCAGCTTACCATTTGAATTTGGCAAGACCAGCATCACCTCGACTGGATCACCACGAGGCGAAAGATTGACCCACCGCTGGCTTTTTTCGTCCACTAACTTTCGCATCTCCGGATGTCCGTTATCTGCACCCAACAACAGAAGAGCGGTATGGATGTGCAACGCTTTACTGGAAACGGAGACAATCGACTCATGCTCCTTGCTGCCCTTTGTGCAAGCAATCAATTCCAGGTAGCCTGCATCCAGACAGACCTTTGCTTCCAGATCAACACATCGTTGTTGAAAATCAACCACCAAACCCGGTAAGACAACGGGCTTGCGAACTGACTTCACCACCGCAGTCTCCTCGGCGCACACCACGGATGTGGTAATCAACACGATGGAAACGAAAGCGGGAGTCTTACAGGAAATGGTTTTCATCCATTCGCCGGGGAACAAAACACAACAGGGAGGGCGGACAGACCACAAGTTTACCGCCACGGCATCTCGTTTTTGCGCAAATCTACCACGTTTATGAGATTACTAAGAGTTTCGACCACTGAAAGTCTTCAACCTACTTTGATGGCAGCAAGAATTCACAGCCTCAGACTCCCCACCATCAGAAGACAACCGCGGTGCACAGCGTTTGAGTCCTGCCACACAGCCTGTGGGTCGCAATACAGCAACCAGAATGTATCGAACGCGTTAAACTGCATTCAATGGACCCACCTTGAACGATCACTGGAAACGTCAAGTTTTACCCACGTCGCAACAGAGACTCGCTCAATTCAGCTTGCCAGCCGATAAAATACGCCCGCCCAGAATCATCCCCACATACAAAATCCCACCGGATCGGAACCCATCAAAACCAGTCCTGCAAGAACCGTGCAGATACAATCCTGGCCAATCACTATCCTTACGACTCTGTCCGCATGGGATGACCCACCCTGTCGCTTGACCGAAACAACCATCATGAAAAAAACCGCTCGCATGCTGCTTCTTCTCTTGGCATTTATCGGTGCTCCATTGCTGGTTGTGTCGACAACCAGTTTGGCTGCAGACAAGGCGGTCGACTATCCAGAAACGATTGATCTCACCGACCACACCCACCGGCAAGTGGTTGTGGATCGGGAATCAGGTCAATATCTGGGGCACCCGACCACATGCCTGCTGGAAGATGGCAAGACAATGCTGTGTGTTTATCCGAAAGGCCATGGTCGGGGCGCCATCATCTACAAACGAAGTGAAGACGGTGGCTTGACCTGGAGTGAGCGATTGCCAACCCCGGCAAGTTGGTCAAGCTCTCAGGAAGTGCCAACATTGCATCGTGTGGTGGATTCCAATGGCAAAAAACGCATCATCATGTGGTCAGGTTTATACCCCGCACGTCTGTCAATGACTGAAGACGATGGCGTCAACTGGAGTGAACTGGAACCAGCGGGCGATTGGGGTGGCATTGTGGTGATGGGATTTGTCGAGCCATTGAAAACTGGCAAGGGTCATTACATGGCAATGTTCCATGACGATGGCAGATTCTTCTCAAAAAACGCAAAGCGAACGGGTACTTTCACACTTTTCAAAACGCTTTCCAGTGATGGCGGCCTAACATGGTCGAAACCGCAAGTGGTCTACGAATCTTCGGAAATCCATCTTTGTGAACCCGGGTGCATTCGGTCTCCAGACGGCAGTAAGTTAGCTGTCCTTCTGAGAGAGAATTCACGACGCAAGAACTCGCACGTGATCTTTTCCGAGGATGAGGGTAAGACATGGACGGCACCCCGCGAGTTACCGCTTTCACTAACGGGTGACCGTCATACTGGAAAGTACTCAGCGGACGGAAGATTGCTGATCAGCTTTCGCTGCAACTCGCCAACGGCCAGTCGCAAAGGACGCCCTTTTGAAGGTGACTGGGTCGCCTGGGTAGGCACTTGGGACGATATTGTCCATGGTCACAGTGGTCAGTACTCCGTTCGATTCAAAGACAACACAAAAGGCTACGACACCACCTATCCAGGTGTTGAGGTTCTGCCGGACGATACATTCGTAGTCACTACTTATGGCCATTGGATTCAAGACGAAGCACCCTATATCCTTAGCGTGCGACTGAAACTCAGTGAACTGGATGACCTCGCAAGTCATTCCGATCTCGAAAAGTGACTGCGGCATGCATTCATGCGTGATTCCATTGCGTCACCACCGTGGAATGCGATTTCTACGCTGCATTAAAACCTGCTGGTATAATGCAAACCTCAGACGCTCAAAACAACAGAAGAAACTTGGACCATGATGACTAGAATAATTGTTTGTATCCTCTGTCTTGCCAGTCTTTCGCTTCATGCTGCAGAGACTAAAAAAGCACCCAATGTCATCTTTGTCATGGCAGATGACTTGGGGATCGGGGATCTGCAACCCACCAATCCTGACTGCAAAATCAAAACCCCTCATTTGCTGAAGATGGCTCAGGAGGGCATTACGTTTCTCGATGCACATTCGCCCAGTTCCGTGTGCACTCCGACCCGATACGGGGTACTAACCGGAAGGTACAACTGGCGATCCCGACTAGCGAGGGGAGTACTCAGCGGCACAAGTGAGCACCTGATCCCTGCGGACCGCGCCACCGTTGCACATCTGATGCGTGCAGCGGGTTACCACACTCAGATGATTGGAAAATGGCACTTGGGTTGGGATTGGACCAAAATCCCCGCTGCCAATGGCAAAGGCAAGAAGATCGACTTTACGCAGCCTGTCAAAAATGGACCCGACATCAATGGGTTTGATGGTTACTACGGACACTGCGGATCTCTCGACATGCCACCCTATGTGTGGGTAGACACGGGAAAGATCACAGCGGTTCCAGAACGCGAGGAAG
The DNA here is from genome assembly GCA_003513555.1 of Rhodopirellula sp. Taxonomy (GTDB): domain Bacteria; phylum Planctomycetota; class Planctomycetia; order Pirellulales; family Pirellulaceae; genus Rubripirellula. The sequence continues at coordinate 5,963 of DOPG01000219.1, forward strand.
GAGTCACCAGTCAAGAAGACGCCTATGGTTGGTATCGAAAAGGACCAATCGGACCGGATTTCAACATCGACGCAGTCCTACCCCACCTCTTTCAAAAAACCCTTGACCATATCAAGACTCGTGCCGCAGACGAGAAGCCTTTCTTTTTATATTTACCGCTGCCAGCACCACACACCCCCATTGTTCCTGTTCCACCTTTCAAAGACGCAAGTGGAATGAATCCCTATGCAGATTTTGTGATGCAAGTGGACCACCACATGGGTCAGTTGCTCAAGACATTGAAAGATGCAGGAATCGATGATAACACGATGGTATTTTTCACAAGCGACAATGGTTGTTCACCTCAGGGAAATTTCAAAGTTCTGGCAGAATATCACCACGACCCAAGTGCCGGTTATCGTGGACACAAAGCCGATATCTACGAAGGGGGTCATCGAGTTCCCTTCATTGTGCGTTGGCCAGCGGGTATCAGTGCTGGACAAAAAACGAATGCACTTGCCTGCCTGACAGATCTGTATTCCACCATGCGAGAGCTGACAAATCAGGCAGCCAACGACAATGGTGGTGAAGACTCCTTCAGTCTCATCCCAGCTTTCAAGGGTCAGCCCACCGGTCGTGAAAGTCTGATTAGCCACTCCATCGGTGGTTCGTTCTCGATTCGCGAAGGTGATTGGAAACTATGCCTTGCTGCCGGCAGTGGTGGCTGGAGCGCTCCACGCGAACCGGAGGCCAAAAAACGGGGCTTGCCGCCCATGCAATTATTCAATTTGAAAACCGATCGAGGCGAACAGACAAACCTGGTGCAAAAAGAACCAGAGAGAGTTTCATCACTGCTCAACTTGTTGAATGAACAAGTCGCTCAGGGTCGCTGCACCCCTGGCAAACAAGTATCCAATGACCGTCAAGTTTCATTTTTACCCAAAGGCGTTTCGCTACCAGGACCAAACGGTAAATCTGAAAAGTAAAATTGTAAGTTGGACAACCACGCCGCACGCACTCTGGCAACTGTATGCAAACGCCCTTCAAATCTTTCCAGAAACAGGCGTTTCTGATTGTTCTTGGCTGCTGGCTCATGGCACCTCTTGGTAACGCACCCTGTCGTGCGGCTGAACCGAATGAAGCTGGAAAATCGGGCACAACGCCTGTCGATACATGGCTGGCAAAACGTGGTGCCCTGATTCTGGATGATCATGGCTCATTACAACGTGGTGGCAAAACCATCGCAAGATTTCCCGGAGCCGTCAAAGCACGAGCCTCTGCCGGTCTCTGGACCAGATCCAAAGATCAGAATGCCTGGCGTTCAACATGGAAGCCTGGAATGGGTCACACACCCGTTGCCTCCTATCAGGGCATCGACGTAAACGACTTAATTATCGAGGTCACGTTTCGCTACGGAGAAATGACGGAACCGTGGCACCACCAATGCTTTCGAATTGCAGTAGACAACCGCCCTGAAGTCACCGGTCATGTCGTGTCTGCCTGGGCGAACCCCAACAACGACTTCATCGAACAGGGTTTTCTACTACAACACATCCGAAAGCAAAAAGACAAAACCATCATCGAAGACCTGTTGCTGGACCAACAATCACTGCAAGTCCAGGCACATCAATGGTATACGGCAGTACTGGAAGTCGTGAACGATGAAGCTCTGTTCCGAATGGGACCTCACGTGGCATACGCCAAAGCGGCGCAAATCGGAATGCCCAAGAACCTTGTCTCGCTGACTCTGGGCACCACATGGCATGAAATCAAACGCGTGCGCATCTGGAAAGCAACAGCAAACCCATCGTGGCCTTCACGCAAAGATAAGAGCCTTGAATCAAGAAAAGAATTCACACCACACATCCACGATTACAATCGTGACAATGTATCCCCACGATAACGATAATTTACGGGTGTCGAATCCATGCATGTTCAAATGAAAGAGCAAAACAAATCGCAGCCAGCCTCCCCTATCTTCCTCAACGGATGCTTCCCGCATCGTTCGATGATTTTGAAGGTTCTGCTTGTGCTGGCGTCGGCAACGGCAAGTGCAGCTGAAAAGCCGAACATCCTGATCATCTTCACCGATGATCAAGGCTATGGAGATGTGGGCTGCTATGGAAGTACTCTCAACAAAACACCACGACTTGATCAACTTGCCGTTGAAGGCACGCGATTCACCTCGTTCTATTCACAGACTGTTTGTGGCCCTTCCCGCTCAGCGTTGCTCACGGGCCGGCATCCCATCCGCAGTAAAGGTTGGGGTATGCCAGCCAGCGAAATCACCTTCGCTGAAAAATTACGGGATGCGGGTTACCAAACTGCTTGCATTGGAAAGTGGGATGTATCCAATCGCAAGCCCATCATCGAACGCATGCCAAACGCCCAAGGTTTTGAATATTACTTTGGCACTCTTGGGGCAAACGATGGCGGTGGGGTCACATTTCACGAGAACGATAAAAAGGTGGGATCAACTCGGGACATGGGTAGCCTGACCACGCTCTATACGGAAAAGGCAATCGACTACCTCGAAAATCGCCGCGATTCCGAGAAACCGTTTGTGTTATACGTAGCACATACCATGATGCACACCATTATCGATGCCTCGGAAAGATTCCGCGGCAAATCAAAGGGAGGCCTGTATGGCGATGTTGTGGAGGAATTTGATTACGAAACAGGACGCCTGCTTGATACCGTTGATGAACTTGGCTTGCGCGAGAACACGCTTGTCATCTACACAAGCGATAACGGCCCATGGAATCAGGACAAGTACACAAAGAAAAAGAAAGGGCATCCCGAGGGATCGATTTTCTGGGGTGACGCAGGGCCATTGAGGAATGGAAAAGGATCCCCTTATGAAGGCGGTTATCGCTTGCCGTGCATTGTTCGCTGGCCCGGCAAGGTCCCTGCGGGAAGAACTTCGGATGCCATCTTTGCCACAATTGACTTCATGCCGACCTTTGCGGCTCTCGCTGGTTTTACAACACCCGCAGACCGTCACATCGATGGTATCAATCAAACACCACTCCTATTAGGCAAACAGGAATCCGGGCGCGATCGGTTTTATTTCCAAGGTGCGGGAATCCGTCGGGGGAAGTGGAAGTACCTGAAACCCAAAGCGTTCTTCCATGGCTATGCCGTGGAAGATGATCGTCAAAAAGTCGATGAACTTTACGACTTGGAAAACGATATTGGAGAAACAACAAACCTTGCGCTGAAACACCCCCACAAAGTCACAGAGCTGAAAGAGCTGATGATCTCAGTGGAGGGATCTGATCGCCTTCGCCCCGCCGATAGCCGCAGATAGCAGACGAGCCTTCATCAATTAGTAAAGCAGAATGGTATTCAAGCTGGAAACACGATATCGATGACACAACACACCAAGCAAACAACTCAGCGTCGCTACGGCATCGAGCGCCGAAATTTCATCCAGTACATGGCAGCTGTATCGGCTATTCCCTGTTTCGCAGCCATGGCTGATGAAGTCCCCGGCAAGAGTCACGAATTCCGTGATGACCCGTTCACTTTGGGCGTGGCTTCAGGAGACCCGGAACCGGACGGTGTTGTCATCTGGACACGGCTTGCGCCCTCACCGCTCACCGGAGACGGTCTACCCAACGCACCCATTGCAACCATGTGGGAAGTTGCCACCGATGAATCCTTTACCAACATCGTCCGTAGTGGTCACACGAGCGCCATGCCGCAACTCGGCCATTCAGTGCATGTTGAGGTGGCGGGACTAAGGCCCCATCGATGGTACTTTTATCGATTTCATGTGGGCAAACAAACTAGCCCAACGGGACGAACCCGAACCGCTCCTGATCTGCAAGCAACACCGGATCAAATCCGTTTTGCATTCACAAGTTGCCAACACTACGAGAGTGGGTACTTCAACGGTTATCCGCACATGCAGAAGGAAGACCTCGATCTCGTCGTGCATTTGGGGGACTACATTTACGAATACGGCGGCCAAGACAACCGTCCACGAAAACACATTGGTAATGAAATCCAGACCTTACAGGATTATCGCACTCGGTACTCGCAGTACCGACTCGATACGATGCTGCAGGAAACGCACCGACTGTTTCCCTGGATCGTAACTTGGGACGACCACGAATTTGACAACAACTACGCCAACTTAGTATCCGAAGAGCAGGGGGTGTCTCCGGAATCATTCTTGATGCGTCGCAAGAACGCGTATCAAGCCTACTATGAATTCATGCCGCTGCGACGACGGTCATTTCCACAGGGTCCTAACATGACTTTGTACCGTGATTGCCAATATGGAAAGCTGGCGAATTTCCACGTGCTCGATACCAGGCAGTATCGAACGGACCAACCAAATGGTGATCACCAAAAACCGATGACAGGAAAAGTCTTTGATTCCAACGCAACCATGCTGGGCAAGACTCAGGAGAACTGGTTAATGTCCAACCTTGCAGAATCACAGGCGACATGGAATGTGCTGGCCCAGCAGGTAATGATGGCTCCATTGAATCGCGGTGAAGGGAATGATCGGCGTTACAGCATGGACCAATGGCCGGGCTACGAAATCAGTCGTCGCCGACTTCTAAAATTTTTCCACGACCAGAAAATCTCCAATCCGGTTGTTCTGACAGGTGACATTCACGTGAATTGGGTCAATGACCTGCAACTCGATTTTGAAAAGGCTGACTCGCCCATCGTGGGGACTGAACTGGTTGGCACATCGATGACTTCGGGAGGAAACGGTGGCAAGCCAATTCGAGAATATGAGCGAGCAGCATCACAGAATGGCTTTGTGCAATGGCACAATACAAATCGCGGGTATGTATCTTGTGAGGTCACACCGAAAGCATGGACGACCCATTTCCGAGCAACGCCTCAAGTTGAAAAACCTGACTCTCCGATCACCACCGCTGCTTCTTTCGTGATTGAAGCAGGAGAACCAGGTGCAAAGCGTGCGTGAGTTGAATCACGTCACGATCGTGATGAGGACAGGCAACTCTCTCAATCCATGCGAACGCCAATCTGCAACAAGATATTTGCGTACCGCTGCTGATCAGCTGTCTGAATGGTCAGCACATGATCGGGCGTGCTGACAGCCTCGTAGAATTTCCACTTATCAATGGATTCCAATTCCAAATCGATGCCAGCATCCTTGATCGTTGTACGATAGTCATCCCAAACAGGAGGATCACCATCCAGTGCATAGGGCCCGCTTGTTTCGGTCTCCATGGTCTGGATGGTTTCAACAGGAACAGCCGACAGGACAGCTTCCAGAACCTGGTTGCAAGTCGGAACACCTGGCATCAGATTCAGACTGACCAAGTCGGCGCGTGGCCCCCGTTTGCTGGCGGCGGGATAATTCCCATCAGCGATCAGCACAGTACTATGGTGTCCAGAGGCAGCCAAAATGGCGTTGATTTGTGGATGAATCAGCTTGTGACGTAACATTCCAGGCACACTCGTGGTGAAAGTAGGTAAGGACGGTGAACAACCGCATCTCGTCTCATCGGATGTTTTCGCTACGATAGTAGCGGCTAGCGTCCCTTCACGGTTACTAATGAAGAGACCTTATTGTGACGGAGACGCGTTTTATCGGAAAGTGTGTTGAATCGAAGACTAAAACTTGGCACGTTCCTTGGGATCGGACTCTACATCCATTGGTCCTTCGGGCTCATGATCGCCTACATCGCCCTGAGTGCATCGGGTGATGGGTTGGTGGGCGTCCTCTATTCCGTAGCCCAATTACTGGGCGTGTATTTTTGCGTCACGTTGCATGAATATGGGCATGTTTTGGCAGCCAGACGCTTCGGCATCGGAGCAGTCGACATCACGTTGCTACCCATTGGTGGGGTTGCCCGACTCAAGTCCATGCCCAGAATTCCGTGGCAAGAACTCGTCGTTGCGGTCGCTGGCCCTGCAGTGAATGTGGTGATTGTCACCTTGCTTCTGGTTGGATTCATCGCTTTTTCCAATGAAGCCCTGCTCTACGCTTTCAAAGATGCCTTAAGGTCAGCAATTTCGGGGCAGGGGATGGGCGAACAGACGATCCAGACGATGGAAGCGGTCTTGATGCGTCCATCCCTTACGGGATACGCCATCATGTTGCTGGGCGTCAATTCGATGCTCGTGCTGTTCAATATGCTTCCAGCATTTCCGATGGATGGTGGGCGTGTCTTTCGTAGCCTACTAGCAATGTTCCTGAGCTACCGCCGGGCCACATGGATTGCATCACGAGTCGGCCTTCTTTGCGCTGCAGCGATGGCGTTTTTCGCGTTGAATTCAACTCCAGTCCTGTGGATTCCGGTCTTGATTGCGGTTTTCATTGGATACGCTGGCCTCGCGGAAGCAAAACAGGTCGACACAATGGAGTCGGTACGTGGTTTAACCGTTCGGCAAGCCATGGTACCAACCAACGCGAGCATTCCTATGGACACACCACTGACCCAGATTTTTCGAGTTTGGCAATCGCATCCGATGCAAGCCATGCCGGTTGTTAGCGATCATGGCGTCGTCGTTGGCATGCTTCACCTTCGAGACGTCAAACTCGCAATCGCAACTCAACAGGATGGACTTACCCCAGCCAGCAAATTGGTTGATCGCAAGAACTATCTGGGTCCGGCACGGATCGATGAACCACTTGAGACCGCGATCCAACGCGGCAATCGTCAAACAAGACAAATTCCAGTGGTCGATCCCGGTGGTTACCTGATGGGAATCCTTGACTTGGATTCGATGCTGATGCGAGCCGAATTGGCGAGCGACGATTTGCTCCGTCGCGAAAACGAATCTTCCATTGAACCGGATAATCCGATCAATGCCAAGTTGCTAACAACACGCAACTTGCCGGACCGCCCTAATGATCTGAGTCACTTTGATCAAACGAACTGATTGCAAGAAGCACCTTACGCATTCTGACGCACTGATGTCGATGAGCGCAGATCATTTGTCTATCCAAGCCAAATCCGTTTCTAAAGCGTACCTTCTTCGGCTTGCCCACAAGCCACGTCGCTGACCGATCTTTCAATCTGAATCGTGGTGTGATCGATATTGAATTCTGAATGCAACATGTCGCTAGCCTGTTTCAGAATCTGATCATCATTCTCCAGTTTTGGCCGCACCAAATGCGCCGTCATCGCGACTTCAGTTGTACTGACAGCCCATACATGTAGATCATGCACCTCAGTGACGTTGGGCAATTCAGCCAGGGCTTGGTGAACTTTTTCGAAATCGATATTGGGTGGAACAGCCTGCAGTGCCAGATGAACAGAGTCTTTGAGCAGTCCCCAAGTACCAAGGAAAATGACAGCAGCAATCACAAGACTTGAAACGGGATCGACCCACGACCACTGCGTCCACATAATCACAAACCCGGCGAAAACGACCCCGAGTGATAACAGGGCATCGGCCGCCATGTGCAGATAAGCGCCACGAATATTGAGATCCGTTTTACGTCCTCGGACGAAAAGTAATGCTGTACCAGTGTTGATGAGCACGCCGACCGCCGCCACAGCAATCACCATCCCAGCAGGAACTTGCGTGGGCTCTGAAAGACGCCCGAGTGCTTCCCACGCAATTCCACCCACCGCGATAAGCAGCAGCAATCCGTTAAATACAGCACCCAATATTGTCGCACCACGCCAACCATACGTACGCTGTGGACTGGGTGGCAATTTGGCCAATGCATACCCCCCCCAAGCAACCAACAAGCCAAGCACATCACTCAAGTTGTGTCCTGCGTCGGCCAGCAAGGCAAGTGATCCGGTGTACCATCCAAAGAACGCTTCCACACCGACAAAAGCAAGATTCAAAATGACCCCGATAGCAAACGCCCATCCATAAGCCTGACCTGACGGGTGATGATGAGCACACTGATGCATGAGTGTCTACTTGGTAAATAGCGGAATCACAACATGAAAAATTAATCGATCAGTCATGCAGCAGAATCTTGTTGCATGACGCGTGGCCAGAATCGATTCCAAGCTCATCGAAGTGGTTCCTGCTGATGCACTTCAGAATTACTGACACGTTTTAAATAGGCTCGAATGCTTGTTCATAGAAACCGAAAACAACTGACATGATTCTAAAGATCGTATAAAGCAATAGAAAAGCTACCGAAACGAGAATCACGGCTGAGATGGTTCGGGAAATGACCTTCATTGCGCGCTGCGCGCGTTCGTCATACTCAGCAGCAAGAAAGGCAATGGACTCAGAGTCTGTTCCTGAATGTTCTGCGATCTCAATCTTACCGATAAACTCATCAGGAAAAATCCTGGTCCTATCTAGAGCGGTCGAGAGAGTCGCGCCCTCCAAAATCGACTGTTCCGTATCATCGCGTGTAGCTCGATAGTAGTCGCTATCGGTTGCATCGAGTGCTAATGCAATCGATGCCGTTGGCTCGAGTCCTGCTCCCAACGCAATCGACAATGCTCGACAGAATCGGGCGATTGTAATTGTCTGAATTGACGGCCCAAGCTTTGGAATCATGTAGATCAAGGGCACAATGTTCTGCACTCCAGCAACATTTCGGAAGAAACAAAGAATTGCTCCTCCAAGGATCCCAAAGAAGAAGAGTAAATAACCCCAAAAGATCAAAACCCCCGTTCCCCCACGCAGACCCCAACCGAGCAGATCAGTCATTTGACCACCACTAGGTGGTGTGAGTATCCCCATCAGATAGATCAGCAAAGAGACAATTCCAATTCCAGCCGTGAGCATGAAAGCGGGATAGGCGATAGCCCCCAAAAATCCACGACGCAATTGTTGCTGTCTTTGGTAGTGCTCACTGAGTAAGGAAAGCAGGTATTCCAGCTTTCCAGTTAATTCCCCGACCCTGACCATCGTCGTCATCAACGCGGGGAAAAATTTATCCTCACCCATGAGCACGTGCAATTGCTCACCCTGCTTCACTCCGACGAGAAGTTGCTTGATCGCTGCCTGCTGTCGAGCGGAACCAATCCTGCTTTCACTTTCCAACAGAACGAGAATGTCTGCACCTGCATGCAATCCGGTACCGAATCGATAGCAGAAGGCTGCTGCTGCAGAGAAGGACATTCGATTAAAAAACACGCTGCAAACACCTCACACGACCAGAATGGATGAAATAGCTGACCCCATTGTGGCCATAATGGCTGATCAATTGGTAGAGGCGACCTGTTTCACGCCGCCCGTTTCCCAAGATCTTGGGCGTGATTGAGTTGCCGGCCTGAGCAACCTTCATAAGCACTCAGGGTTTCCTCGACCTGCTGAAGTTGCTCGGATGCCGTTTGTGATAAATCGACAAACAGGGTGAGCACACCTGAAATGACACACCACGAGGCCTGCTCGTCATCGAGCACCTCCATACGGACCTTGAAACCTGTTGCCCGGGCATCACGAAGGCGTTGCCTCAGCCTTGAAACCACGTGATCTGTGGCCAAATCGCCATTTTGCGATCCAAGAGTGGCAAATTTTCCTTTTGCAATCATCCGGGGTCCTATGGTTTGACAGGCCAAGCAGCGCAGCCACTGCAAGCGAAACAAATTACCCACCCGCCGAGGTCAGACACCGATCTGGCAAACTGTGCGGGATCGATTTTTCCACCTTTAGCAAATGCACCGGCTTCGACGATAGGTCAGGTCAGGGACAGGGCGAGTACCTGCCATTGTCGAATTTCATTTTTCCGGGCCGGCAAGTCAACATGCAGTCGCAGCATTCCAGTAACACAAGTCACTCGCCATCTGGCCCCGTCCCCGCACAAGTGACGGTCACTGAGGCCGTCGACCCACAGCACCAAATTCAGTATTTGAAAAACGAACTGAAGAAAGCTCAGGCTCTCGCAGCACTCGGTGAATTGACCAGTACCGCGACGCACGAATTCAACAATGTGCTGATGACCATCATCAACTATGCACGGCTTGGAATCAGAAATCGAGACGACGCCAGTCGCGATAAAGCACTCAGCAAAATCCTGGAGGCTTCAGAGCGGGCAGCGAAAATCACAGCAACGATCCTTGCACAAGCCAAGAATCGAAGCGAGAGCATGGAACCAACAGACTTGGCGGCAATCGTCACTGATTCGCTAGTATTGCTGGAACGGGAAATGCGAAAGTACCGGATCGCAATCGAGACTCAACTTGACCCCGCTGCCCCCAAAGTCGTGGCTAGCGGAAATCAGATTCAGCGTGTGCTGTTGAACCTCCTGATCAATGGACGACAATCCATGCCAGATGGGGGCACCATCCTGATCCGCTTAAGTCCAAGCAGCGATGGTAACTTTGTGGAATTAGTGGTCCGTGATTCAGGATCTGGTATCCCGCGCGAAAGTTTGCCACACATCTTTGACGCGTTTTATACAACCAAAGATGGCCCTGATGAGTCTGGTAAGGGCGGCACAGGACTAGGCTTGGCTGCCTGCAAAGAAATTATCGACAGTCACCATGGGCGCATCCGCGTGGAAAGCACAGTGGGACGAGGTACAGCTTTCATCATCCGCCTGCCGATTAGTAAGGAAGTCAAAGCTGCAGGTTGAGTCTTGTGAACACGACCGCGCGATAGACGCCGCGAGCAAACGTTGCATCACAACAAATGAGACAAGTGTTGGCGTGAGGTGGGTCAGGACACGCGCGGCAATGTTCACCTGACGGTTCACTGGATGAATCTAAAGATCCGCCCTCCTCCTGACATCGTGCTCATCAGGACTTCCCCATCGTCAGTTTGACCGAACGTGAAGACTGGCAAATTATCCCAAATGATTGGACGATTTTCGGTCACCTTTGTGGTCTCGGAATCGTACTTCAAGGCCCACATTCGCCCGCTGATGTAATCACCGTAAAGATAGTAACCATCGAGAATTGGCGTCTTGCTGCCCCGATAAACAGCACCACCTGTGATTGACTTACCCCAAGCTTCCGTGTGGGGATATTCTGCAATGGGGTCGCTCAGTTCAGTCCTTGGACCTGAGCCCGGGCCACCTGCGAGCGTGAAAGCATGAGCTGCCTCGCGCAGGTTCCAACCATAGTTCCCACCTGCACGAATCAGATTAACTTCTTCCCAATCGTTCTGCCCCACATCTGCTGCCCACAGATCCCCCGTCTTTTTGTCAAATGCCATCCGCCAGATATTCCGGATACCAAAAGCAAAGATCTCAGGGCGCGTTTCCGGCTTACCCACCAGTGGATTATCGCTCGGTATGGCATAGGGCATTTCGTCAGAAGTCTTGTCCGCATCGATTCGCAGGACTGACCCCAACAACGTGCTAACATCCTGACCGCTGCCCAAAGGATCATTTGCTTTTCCTCCATCACCCAAAGCAACATAAAGGTAACCATCAGGCCCGAAGACAATCGTTCCTCCGTTGTGATTCCAAAAGGGTTGTCGGATTTCCATTAATTTTACTTCACTCGCCAGATCAACCGTTTTTCCATCGACTGCAGAAAAGCGGCTAATCACGGATGTGTGAGGTTGCTCTCTGGTGGTGTAGTAAACGAAGAAGTAGCCGTTTGTTTTGAACTTTGGATGAAATGTCAGCCCAAGCAATCCTTCCTCATTCTCACGATCTTTATACGATACTCGTTTTGACAAATCGCCGAACAAAACTGGTCGCTCAACATCCTGATCCGATGCATCAATGAAGAAAATTTTTCCTCGTTGTCCTGCAATGAAAAGCCGGCCACTGTCATCACCTGCACCCGTGAGAATAATCGGACGATCCAACCGCAGACGGGGATAGGCATCCACCACCTTCACGGGCATCGGTCTTGTATCCAGCGTTGTAGGAGGCTCAGCAAGATTCACTGTCGACTGACCAAGCAAAGCCGTACTTTGAACGATAGTCAGACCAATTCCAAAAAGGCAGCAACGAAATGTGATCATAAAACCTGTCAAGCAAGAGAATGAAAATGGGGTAATGTCCCGTGAGCACAATGGAAATGCTCACCCTTGTCTGGTTATCCGCCAGTTGTCACTTCGCAGCAATCGCCGGAATGATGGTTGGTAACTGACGGACAATGAATCTTGGCAACAACATCAACGCACGATCACTCATATCATCAATTGCCAATCGATATTGAAGTGGAGATGACCCTGCCATAACTTTGTTCATTCGCTGTAAAAAATCAGCTCGCGTTTGGCCCAGAGGTGGCGTCCAAACAAAAATCGGCAGACGATCGTACGTAGCTTCCGTGCCGACCCACCAGTGTTTTGAATCCACTTGCCGCACTTGCAACCCCAAGGGAGAAAGGGTGCTCCTGAGGGTGCTTCCCGCATCCCCTTCATTGTGTGGAAGCAATAGATGCTCGGGTGGAGCACCACGACGAACAGCATCCTGCCAATTGAAAACGCAGACGGCCTGATTTCGTTTCGCCGTCCGACGCATTAATCCGGCAACACTCATGGGTGCATCCAACTGTGGCCCAAAATCGCCACCAGACAGTACCGTCCATTCTGCCTGTGAATCGTTAAGCTCGCGGGCCCAACGCGTAAATCGCATCTCCTCCATCTGGGGTGCGATCGCTCGCATCCGTCTAAGTGCTTCCGTTGCAAAGCAGGCCACTTGGCTAACTTCTCGCGGATTTACGTCTCCATTTTCTCCGGCTAGAAACCGCTGCAAAAACTCTTGGGCCGAAGCACTGTCTACACCGAAGTCCTCAACTGACATCAGCCGACTGACGGCTTCATCAAAAATGTCGTCCCTCAACGTCATCAATAACTGAGTTGGCTGTTCACGAATTTCCGCATTCAAAACCCCCGCAGCTTCATCAATTAATTCTCTGGCAGAACGCCAATCCTTGGTGGTGGGCACCTGCTGCTGAATGTCTGCTCCGGCCAAGTCAAATGACGGCCAGTCCATTTGAATCGGCACACCGGTTACCTGGCTAACCAACAACATCAAATCACTGGCAGGATATCCGTCCGACGCAAGAGCAAGCCGAATAGCAAGATCAGCTCTCAAATCGAGTTCTTTGGGCACGATCGGAATACGCAGATCCTCATCTTCTTCCTCCGCAGCTGCTACCAGTTTGACCTCTTCCATGGTCGGTGGAGCTTGCAGCGTCGGCTTTGCCTGAGCACCGTCATCTAGCAGAAACTGAGTGTACTGGGCAAGTTCGGGAGGTAACTCCTGCATCCCGGGGGCGGTATCAAGACCATCAGTTGTCTCCGTATTTAACGCTGCCGCTTCAGGATCATCATCCGAAGTAACCGCATCCGAAGTACTCGGTGGATCAAGTACTGATGGTGGTAACAAATCGCCTGGTATCGACTGCTCTGGACCCTCGTTGCCTGTTCCATCCTTACTTGCTGCCGCACCTGGTGGCATCGTCGTTGAACTGTCGGGTGTGCTGGGCATATTGTCCAGTTCAGTACTGCTGGCTGGCTCAGTATCAATGACAGACGGCTCGTTCGGGTTTGCAACCTCTGAATTATTCGAGGCCATCTGATCCTGCAGATTTCCTGCCTCAGTAACTGCAACGCCTTCAGCATCTCTGGACTGTGGACTCTTTTCAGAATCGGTAGACGGAATGTCACCGATTTGAGTTCCGACTGTTGCCAGTTCCTGTTCCCCCTGCTGCTTCCAAGAATTAACAAACCAACCGAAAAACATGACTGCTGCAATCAAGCCCGTTGCAGAAAGAGCAATGACGAGACCAATCTGACGTGATTTTTGAGTCTTCGCACTCTGCCAATCTGGGTGCATTGCTCCTGAGAGACCATCACTGCTTTCCGGAACAACAGAATCTGAACCTGCAAAGCCCTCGTCATGGGCAGTTTGGACCGAACCCGCGGCAAGCGCGGAATCGGCAGCGATCGCTTCCTCGGTAATGGCCTGACTGTCCACTCCTAAATGCCCAATTTCAACCTGGCCATCCGGGCGGTTGATCTCCACCATCGATCCACACTTTGGACAAGCAGCAATCGTGCCAACGATGGTGGGGTCAGAAACCCTGAGCTGACTCGCACAGGTCAGGCACTGAACTGCAAATGGCTTAAAAGGCAATGGAGTCTCTCGGGAAAGAGTTCCGGAACAGAAACAGATTCAACTTAACACGTGGCAACCTTCGCGGCGCACCAATGAAGGACAACACGGTCTCCAAAGTACTCAATCGAAGGTATTGTGTACTCAGCCACCCTCACCCAATTCTACGGCTCTGAGAGCCCTCTTGCATCACAATCTGTCCGAGTCACCCAAAGGAATCAATGAAAGAAGCAACGCAGTTTAGCCAACTTAACGGACCAAGGCGACGTTTGAGAAGAATCATGATGCGCAAAAAGAATCGGACTGACCCACCAAGGACAGTCCGATTAAAGATTCATGAAACGCAAATCGGCGGGAGATCAGCTCCAAACCTGATCGACATCGCCTGCCAAGAGGTCAAGCAACCCATTTTCTTCTTCGTCATCTTGAGCGTCTCGAGGAGTCGCCGAATTGGTTGGATCGAGCAACTCGGGTGCCTTGGGGCAATCCGTGATTGCAATCTTCTCAGACGAACTGAAATCGCTAGTTCCCAAATCTGCGAAAACAACATCGGCCGAGTTTGAGTTGCCTGAGTCACGGTCAACACTGAGAAGCTGTTCACCTTCGCCATCGTTGGCTAGCTCCATCATGATGTTAAGAACAAGATTTACATCTAGTCCTGTGACTTGACCGTCACCGTTCACATCCGGATAAATCTTTGGCGAAGAGTCATCACGACCACCTTCACCCTCACCTATGATCGCCAGCCTATTCACGATCAGCAGGGCATCGATTGGGGAAACGACACCATCATCATTGACGTCCCCGTTGTTACCCTGATTTTGCTGTCCGGAGCCTGCCGAGCTGATGGTAATTGACAGCACATCGAGCCGAATATCGTCAATCGCGACGGGATCATTTTCCAAGAACACAAGCGTATCGTGTTGAGGCAGCAAGTCAGCAGGTGAACCCTTGAACTGGACTATCCCAGGTGCTGTCGCTTCGAAATAAATCGTCACGAGCTCCGCTGGATCATCGTTCGTGTATGGGAAATTAAAGCTTGTGCTATTACGAAGACTTCCCACTTCGTCAATGACGCCTGGTGTTGCAGCAGTGCCAGACCCAGCCTCAGTACTAAATTGCTGTCCAAACTCAAGATCAAAGTTGTAGTTACCACTCGTTGGATCGACAGGCGAAAGATTAGCAGCCGGGTAGAGAACATCAAGGAAGCCGGCGTATACCAGAGTATTCGCGAAATCCTCCCGCAGATCATCTGCAATGACTTGCAGACCAATCTCATCTCCAACCGTTACCTGAGAAGGGTCCAACGGCTCGCCAGCTCGGTTAACGAGTGCAAAGTCAAATGCAACCAATGCATCGTTGTTCTGTGTACCCAAGGCGATCGTTACATTCGCCGTGGTAACCACTCCCTCGCTGGTAACAACGAAGTAGCTGAACTCTTCTAAACCGTTTGCACTTGTATTGGGCTGATAACTGAAATAGTCATCGCCAAAATCATTTGGGGTGCCGTTATCTTCACGAAGGACGATGCCCTTGGAAGGACCATCCTGCAAACCGAACTCAGTGATGGTACCTGTAACGCCCAGGTTGTCGTTCGCAAGCACATCCAGAACACTCCGCTCTGCCGAGGAGCTACCGGTGTTGACGATAACATTTCCATTGGAGTCAAGTCCATCAGGGAATGAATCATCAACTGCAGCAGTGACAAAGTCCGAAGACGGTAAGATTGTTAATTGCGTCGAGTTGAACCGCAACTCCTGGAGAGTTAACGCTTCGTCTTCGCCAAAGAGGACGGATTCAGCCTGCAGTGTATTGGCAGGATCGCCCATGAATTGTGCAATACCGGCGGCGTTAGCACGCATGGTCGCTTCGAAGAGAATTTCCGGGCCAGCATGCTCCTGAAGATTGCCAAAATCCTGGGTGCTTCCAACTTCATTCAAAACCCCAGGAACCGAAGCATCACCCAATCGAAATGCTCCCGCACCGCTGAAGTACGGCCCAAACGTCACATCGAAATCAAAGCCATCATTTGGATTGGTATCAACAGTTGAAACCAAAGCCGACGTATAGAGCAAATCCAAAAAGGCAGAAGTAACGCCGTTTGGAGAACCGGTTCGCAAGTCATCAACGGTGACACGGACTGTGAACTCGTCACCGACAGACACATGATCAATCGCATTTCCGTTGGTGGCGTCGAGAATCTCTACATCAAACTCTAGCAAGTCATCATTGTCTGCACCCGGCAGCATGTTAACTGTTACCGTTGCCTGACTGACCAACCCGGCACCATCCTGAATGGTATACAGAAACTGCTCTGTCCCGGAGAATCCACTCGCGGGGGTGTATCGAATTGATTGACCACCGGCAATGACCGAAATGATGCCGCCGTTCGTGCCGGCACTGACACTCGTAATCGCTGACCCACCATTGATACTTGCGATGTCGTTATCCAACACTGCCAACGGTCGATTGACTGAATTAGCCGGGACGCTGTAGATATCATCTACAGCGATCGGTACATTCGATTGGAATTTAACATTCACGAAAACGGAAGCCGTGGCGAGATTATTGAACTGATCCCGGACGGTGTAGCTAAACGAGTCCAAACCGATAAAACCGCTTGGCGGTGTGTAAAAAATCTGGTTGTTCGTCGGCGGCGGCACGATACCGAGAGTACCAGTGGTATTCAAACTGTCGATAGTCAGTTGGTTACCGGCCAGTTGAAAATCATTGGCTAGGACATCCAAAGGTACGCTTATCGAATTCCGTGCCACATCAAAGAAGTCGTCGTTTGCGATATCTGAACCGCTGAGAATAGTCACTTTGTGATCCTGAACTTCACCCGTTCCAGCAAATCCAGCCGCACCAAGATTACCTGTTTTGCTAAGCCTGAAACGCAAGTAAGTGTCACCTGTCACAGCATCAGAAGGAACAGGGACCGCGATCGAGTAGATCACGTTTGTCACACCATTATTGACTGCATGATTACTCAGAAACTTCTCGCCATTGTCATCGAAGTCACCGTCCTGATTGAAGTCCATGAAGCCCTGAAGATACGCCGTCGATCCAGTCGTATTGGTGATTGTCACCTCAAAGTTTGACGTGTCGCCGGGTGATAGTGGGACGGTCTGCAGGACACCATTTTCGTCATTCACCAACTGGTTCAGGTCATCACTGTCTGCGTCGATCGATGGCACACTATCAACATCGCGATCAGGTGCCGCACCAATTGCGAGACCTTCAACAATCCCATGTCGAGCACCATCAGGAAGAGCAGTACCGTAGGAATTTGGAGCATCTCCAAAATCGAGAGTCGAGCGGAAACCAAAATTGTACTCATTGGAAATCGCAGTCCCGTCAAACGTGAAATTGTGCTCGCCGCTTGTCGGAAACGAAACCTGATATCCAGGATTGGGCACCGCTCGGATTACGTAGTCACCAGCTGTACCGAAGTTAAAGAAGTAACTTCCGTCCTCAGCTGTACGTGTGCTGGCTTCACCCAGATCAGGACGATTGTCATCGTCCGCGTCCAGATAGATGTAAACATCTTCGAGCGGTGACTCATTCTCATCCATGACTCCATCACCATCGACGTCATCAAATGCCACCCCTGTCTTAACGCCAGTCACGATGCCAAAACCAAACTCAAGACCTGAAACCACTCCGGAATTGGGCACGGCCACAGTCTTCGATGTAGGTGTAGTCGCCAAATACTGGGCTGGAGCAACCGCACGGATGTCCACTGTGCCAGCCTGCACGTTCAATGTAAACGCACCACTTTGCTCAGTCACCACGGTCGGTTCACCTACCGTGTACACCCCATTACCATCAAGGTCAGCGAACACAGTGACGCCCTGAAGCCCACCATCAGAGATTCCACTGCCATTCAGATTTTCGTCATAGAAAACGCGACCGCTCACACCGCCACCGACGGTCCCAGTCGAAAGAAGGTGAGCCAAGGTATTTGTAATTTCACTCTTACCGATAAACAATGATTCCGCGACGCTGAAAAAATCGTCTTCGAAGACTGGATCAATATCATCACTGGTTCCGAAAACAAGATCCGGACCAAGACCTGTGCCGTAGATCAGGGCAGGCGTTCCACCCTCATCCGACAGCGTCCCGGTGGCGTTTTCTCCATCCGTGTGGGCCATACCAAGAACATGCCCAGCCTCATGTGCGGCAACACTGCCGATGAAAAATCCAGCTAAGTCAATCAAGCTCCTTGTTGGACTGATTGGAATATCAGCCATCGCTATGGCAGTGTCAACGAAATTGACGAAAGCAACTTGGCTCATATCGAAGTTTCCGATATCCACCGTCTGAGCGATCCCAAACGCCGGAATCGTATCCTCATTGCCTCCAATAAAGACACGGGTCAAACGTGGATCGTTCAACGCAATCTGACCCCCATGGTCTCGGCTGTTCAGAATGCGAATCCCGTATTCACCCGGAACACCCGACTCAACAAAATCCCCATTCTCGCCGGTTCGAGTCAAGTCCTCGTACACATTGACAACCTGACTGACGACCCCATCAATAACCTGATTGATGGCCGCTACATCCGTACTCTCCAAGCCAATCAGAGGCAGAGACTCTGCCAGGCTTGGAACACGAATGAAACCAGTACCACCCAACAGATTCCCATCAATCACATCACCGTCGAAGTCCAAATAAATAATCTGGGCGTCGCCGACCTCCAACTCCTCGGTCACTGGACGGTAGGCGCGAAGACCAATCGTGTACGCACCACCCACCGCAACGAGATCAGGAGCAACTGTCAAAAAATAGGTTCCTTCCCGAGGAACAACCCATGCGCCCGATGCATTCCCAACATCCTGCAACGGAGCTTGCGGAAGAGCGAATGGTGCAGCGCTACCAAACACAGTTCGACCGAAAGTATCACGAACCACAAACTGACCTGCTGCG
This sequence comes from Rhodopirellula sp., assembly GCA_003513555.1. Taxonomy (GTDB): domain Bacteria; phylum Planctomycetota; class Planctomycetia; order Pirellulales; family Pirellulaceae; genus Rubripirellula. The sequence goes on from DOPG01000219.1 coordinate 24,813, forward strand.
CCAGCGACAGCAACATCAAGAATATCCCCACCTCGCAAATCCAGCTCGAAAGTATCAAGATCTGCTGTCAAGCCTGTCTGGGTCTGACCTGGCGAAGTCGGCAAGAAGCCGAAGATGTCGACGGTGTCCTGCTCTCCAAAACCTGTTCCGACGGGCACCTTGTCGGCATTATAGATCGAATCGTTGAATCCCGTCTCAAGAAAATTCTCTGACTCGTTGTACGTAAACGCCTGGACTGCCCCAATATTCCTGGCGAACGAATACTCTGTCAGATCATCCGGTGCGGGAGCAGTAGGTATATCCTGCATCACCGCGAGCAATCGGCGCTCTTCCAATCCCTCCATATTCAAACGGCGTCGCTTCTGAGCGCGGTTCGCACGGTTTTTGTATTTCTTGGATTGCAGTTTTTTTGCTTGATTTCGTTTGATCATCGAGTGTCTCTACCAAATTCGCGACTGACGGCGTTTCGGCGGTTTTGTCGGAACGGTTTATAAGGATGAACAGGGTCACAGATCGATCGGCCAATTCCCTAAGAATTGGTATTACCCTCGTCTTAGCGGCATTCGCCAGCTTGCGCATTGTCTAGCATCGGTAAAAAGATTCGCTAGCGTTTGCCAAACAGTCGGTAGTTCCCAATGCGCCCGTCAGGCAACATAGGAAACCCAGGGGACAAAGGTAAGCAGTGTGTGCGATTCTAATTACGCCCGGAAAGGTGTCAACGAAACGCATGTTATCGGATGCATTGCAGCTGCCAAAGTTCCAGCGAGTCACCCAGAATCCGGTTAATAGGACTAAACGGATCTCCATCACGCCCCCCCTGCAGAGTGGATCGATGCGATTTTGAGGTAGTTTTAGACGGTACACGCCATCAATCGTCAGTCACGCACGAAAAAACCCGCCTCGGTTCACCGAGGCGGGGTTCATGAATGAGCACACTAAGAATCTACTCGACAGGCGACCATCTGTTTACCAGTTGTATTCTGTACCGAACGAAACACCCTGAACAACCAGATCATCCAATTCATAAGACGGATTCACGACAGCACCGCCGCCTTGCAGACTTAACACCGTGTCCTTATCGATTGAGCCAAACCCAATGTCTTCGGCAGCGATCACATAATACGCTGATCGGAGTTTCCAAGAATGGTTGAACTGCCAAACGAACTTGAGTTCAAACTCGCCCATCAGGTCACTGCCTCGTCGCGTTTCGTTGATGCTGGTGTTAGCAATCGAATTGGCATCGACGGTGAAAGACCGTTTGATTTCGTTTTGAACCCAGGCTCCTTTGAGCCCCATACCGAGCCTTACTCCCGAGTGAATATTCCACCAGATATCGCCACCCGCCTGAGCTCCGAACATGTGGTTTCTTACTCGGTCCTGTGAGTCGAAGAAGCGAGTCGGGGAATTGAATGTTGAATAATTCAACTCATTCTTGAACTGGAGATATCGCAGACCAAACAGCCAAGATCCTTGAAAACGGCAACGGGGGCCCATGGTCCGGCGTCGATAATTCAGTTCGATACTATGTAACTCACTCTCTATTCCGATGCTCTGTGAAGAAGATTGATCTACATCATCCAACACAATAGGATCGCCGAAATCACTGATGAAGGAGTACAAATCATTTCCTGCTGATGTTGCCTGAGCGTTGGCGTTCCACTTGTTTCCACCCATGTAAGTAGCCTCGACCGCACCGCCTACACCGCAGATTAAGGCACCTGAAAGCCTCATACCGGCAGCAAGTTCGTCACCGTCGTTGGCATCGCCGAGCGATAACACAACATCGCTCGGTGGGTTTCCAGGGCCGAGGCTAGTGATGGGCATGTTCCCACCCCCTTGTGTATGCCCGAGAAACACAGCCTCAGCTGACAGGTCGTACCAGCGTAAACCACATATTTCGCCATGAGGTCGCAGACTGTTGCAAACATCACGCAGGTTACTGCCCAGATATCGTGGATCAATCGACCAGTAGTCGCAAAAGGCCTCAAGGCAATGACTTCTGCCCAACAAACCTTCGCCGATATTGCGGGAACCAATTAACCCTCCTCGCGAAATACCGTTGCCACATGAACTGGCACCAGCAGCACAGGAACCACAATCCCCGTCGCACTGGCCTCCGGACATGAAACCTACTGGCATGACGCCGCCCGGAAACGCACGAGGGCCGTTGCCCTGCATCCCAGGTGAGAATGCCATTCCCGCGGGAACAACACCACCCTGATACATTGAGGGGTGGGCCATCCCGGCTGGCGTGACATACCCGCTAGCGTCGTAATCCGCATTTCCCATTGGGCTTTGAGCGGCGGCCGGCAGAGCGAACAGTGCTGCACATACAGCAAGTGTCCTGAGGCTCGAAGAGGCTGTAAAAAGTCGTAATTGAGTCATTCGGTGCATCGCAAACGTCTCCGCGGCATCCGCCGCATGGCTATGGGCCGATCATTCATTTGCGGGGTAACGCACTCGAAACCCAGATTCGCTTCGAGCACGCAATGGAAACCAGCAGACAGATCACGCCTACTTCGTTTCCTGACCTTGAATGCATACGCCAGCAACCATTGCTGCCGTCACAAACAAAGACACTCCCCCCTGATTGTTTTGCTTCGAAGCGGTTACCCAGTGTTCGCCCATCATCAGGACCTCGCCCGATCAACCAGCGTCTACAGAACAACCGCGTCATGCGGATTTATCGGCACAAGTGACCACCAGCATTTGGTTATTCCGCTCGATCACCCTAGGAAAACTTTGAGGACATCAAAAATGAAAGACCTCACCAGCCACAACCAGCGTGTGTATCCCTACTGAATTCCCCTAATTTGCAGCGTTTGAGAGCCCAAAATCTCCTGCACGTCTGACCAACTACCCAACGATAAAATGCAGTACTGAATCCCGGCCAATTCCTACTCGGTTTCAGCGAAGACCAAGCCAATTCATCACATCTAATATGCTAGCAACCCATGCTCACCACCTCCTGAGAGTGCTGACGACAGTGAAAGTGATACCCAATCACAGTGACACCGCCTGAGTTACAGCAAATAGGAACAAATAGGAATCAGTGGCCAGACCAGCCACGTCGATTGAACATCTCTAACCGCGTCATGATCCACTGATCAGAGCAGTTCTTCAAATCGCCGAAGTGTTACTCTGGTACTCGTCCTCGCCGAGTTGGCCCCAAGGGCTACAGCGCCCACATACCCAGGCCGTGGTTCAATCGAGAGGAAACTCCAACGCGTCTTTGACGCGAGTTTTGGATTAAGAAACTGGATCTCGGGCTCAGCTGATTCGATCTTTTCGAATGCGAAATCAGCCAACGGAGTTTGCAATCCAGTTCCAATTGCCTTGATGAAAGCCTCCTTGAGTGTCCAGATTTTCAGAAAGGTGTTTCGTTGCTCCGTTTCCGAGACACAGTTCTCCAGGTGATCGATTTCTGGTTGGGAGAAATAACGCTTGGCCAGGGCAGGATCTGTTCGACGATCCAGCTTTTCAACATCAACACCAAGCAGGTCGTCTGTTTGGCTATCAATCCCACAGATGACCAGACCATCTGTATGTGCAATGTTGAACGGGCGGCGTGCTTCAGCTGGTTGGCTGACGTAAGGCTTGCCGTTTTTTTCGATTGCGAAGGTAATGCGGCATGGATCAATTTGCTCACGTCCGAGAAGTCGCCGAGCCATTCCGCGACCAACAACGTGCTGGTTGCGACTAGTAGCAATACGAAATTGGTCCGCTCGAACCCGCTCATCCGGACTAAGCCAGTTTTCACAGGATTGTTCCAAAGTGCCAGGCTCGGAAGATGAACTACGTGCGTGCCAAACTTGAATACCGGGGGAATCTTTCATTCTGATTGAAATCTAAAATCCGAAGGGACGAATCACTTTTTACATGGGAAATAGTCTGCACCCTAATAGTCGGGACAAACCCGAGTAACGTCAGAGCCAACATAGTGCGAACAAAAACAAAGTGCTTCCTGCCATGATAGCTCGCGGTTCGATACTTCGGGATAACCACCAATGGGTAATCAAAGCTGGCTAACAGCACCGTCATTCGCCAAGAAAGATCGTCGTGATTTCTCCGCACCTAATCGCTGAGACCTCTGAGGGGTCAACCATGCAAGCCGCCCAGTTCCTGATGGTGGGTGGATTTGTGATGTTGGCTTGGGTCTTGGCTCGACGGAAAATCCGGGCTGGAAAAAAGGTCCACGAAGACACCAAACGCGCCAACCGCGAAATCAAATTGATGCGGGAGCATAAAGAACCGTCGGTCCCGCTGAGTGGTGCCCCTGCTGAAACACAACGTTGGCAGGCTGCGATGTTTGACCTGCAACGCGAACTCAAAGCCGAACTGGACACCAGAATCATAGTGGTCCAAACACTGCTCAATCAGGTTGACGAAAAGATCTACCAATTGAATAGTTTGCAATCAGAACTGGAACCCGTGCATGCAGCTGAACTCTCCATAAGAACCAAGATTCAAGAGTTAGTGCAGCGAGGCTTGAATGCAAGAGAGATCGCTATGAACACGGGCATGCCTCTAGATGACGTCGAACTGACGATCGCCAGTCTGTGAGCGAGCATGAAAATCCCAGCGAAGGTGGGCCCAAAGGATGAGTGACTTTAGAATTTGGGGAGTGGTGGCTAACCAGATTCTATTGAGATCTTGCGATAATCCATGGTCTGGTTTCTGCGGCCAAAAAGAAGGACCCGCAGACAACAAGAATACCATCCGGCGAGATCCTCGCTAACGCTTTTTCGCAAGCGAGGATGGGATCCGTCATCGCCTCAGCAGTCCCCGACCAATCTTGGGGTAGCAGCGTCACTAGTTCACCTGGTTCAACGAACCGCGGATTGCCGTGGAAACGAGTCAGGACAATTTCATCGCTGATGGACGCCAGTTGCTTCAGCATCACTTCTGCCGACTTATCGACGCTGGTTCCAAAGACGACCGCAATGTTTCGATTGGCACTGCGATTTCGCAAGCAGTCACAAAGGGCCGCGACGGAATCTTCATTGTGGGCAACATCGACCACTGCCATTACACCGTCTGACAACAGAAACGGCTCAATGCGACCGGGACAGGTCAAGCCTGCCAAACCCTCATCAATGGCAGTATCCGTTATTGGGTTCCCTTGCCTCCCCAAGGCTTCTACCGTCGCCAACGCGATCGCCGCATTGCGACATTGGTGAGTCCCCTCTAGCGGCACAAAGGTTTCTATTCGCTTTCTTGAATCACCCGGTCC